>JANLHE010000470.1 GCA_024653875.1 Acidobacteriota bacterium | reverse complement strand
CCGGCGGGTGAGTGGATATCCACCACGAGAAGGGATCCGACCCGTTCCAGTTCCTTGATGTCCAGATCCAGGCGCCGCAGGTCGAAGCTCTCGGCGCCCACGCCGAGTTCGACTTTCTTCTGGCCCATTGAGAGGATCCAGAGCGGGAGTTTGAGATTGACGATGCGGCCCTCGTCGGGGTCCCAGGCCATCACGACCAGCGTGGTGGCTTTGGTGGCGGCGGTTGGCAGGCCGGCGGTGTCGCGCACGCGGCGCACGCGTTCGCCCGGGTCAATCTCGATGAGCGGTTTCTGATCCTTGAAGGGCGCCATCGCGTCGTCGAACTGGGCGAGGGCGCTGCTGCTCGAGACCCGCTCGGTGTTGACGTGCTGCGAGACGAAGTAAACCCCGGCCCCGGCAATGGCGCACATGCCCGCCAGGCCGAGGGCGATGATGACGAGCACGATCTTGAGCCAGGTCTTGGCGGACGACATTGAGGACGGGTCCTGCTTTCAGTCTACGAGAACTCGGGCTCAGGGGATTGATCCGAATGTAAATGGCCGTTTTCGCCAGCGTGCGGCCTGCTCCACGCACCAGGGGTCCTGGTGGGTGCGGCACAACTGCGCGGCCGTCACGTACTCGGCCAGGGCCGCGGAGCGCTGCCGCCGGAGGTCGGCCACTTTTCCCAACTCGAGGTGGATGCGGCCGCGCACCCAGCCCAGCGGGTCGCTGGTCAGCCCGGTTCGCAGGTCCGTCACGGCGTCGTCGAGGTGGTTCAGCGAGACGCGGGACATGCCGCGCTTGTAGAGCCACAACGCGCGTTCGCCGGGCACCTTCGGGCGCGGGTCGCGATCGTGCCACGCCAGACCCGCAGTCAGCACGGTCTCGGCTTCCGCGGCCAGACCCGCGCGCCAGGCAGCCGCGCCAATCTCCAGCTGGAACAGGCGGTTCTGGGGGAACTCGGCCGCCAGCAGTTTCAGGACGGCCACCGCGTCCGTGTGGCGGCCTTCACGGCTGTACATCAGCGCGAGCGCCACGCGGGAATCCGCGCGCGTGAGCGGTCGCGTGGCGGCGGCCTCAATCATCCGCAGGCCGCGCTCTTTCCCACCACCAAACCCGGCGATGTAGGCGAGGAGGCGCTTGGGCAAGGAGAGCGCGGCCACCGCGTACCGGTACGTCCCCACCACCAGGCCCGCTTCGTGACGCGTGGGGGCACGCTCCAGGACCCACTCGTGCGAGTCAAACGCGCGCTTGGCCGAGCCCAACGCCTGCCTGACCTTGCCTTCGACCGACGCGATGTACGACGCCATCAGTCCCTGCGCCGCGCCCAGGTCGTACCGCGCGTCGACACTGCGTGGATCGCGTGTGAGGGCGGCTTCCGCCAGGGCCAGCGCGCGGCCGACGTGCGTCCTGAACTCGGCGTCGGCCGCCGCCGGTGGCGGCGGCAGCTTGATCTGCGAGGAAGTCAGGCCGCCGAGGTAGTGGTCGATGGTGGCGCCGCCTCGAGTGAAAAGGATGTGCATCCACACGATGGTGGCCAGCGTGCGATGGGCCTCCGGATCGCCTGGCCGCGCGGCCACGTCCTGACGGGCCATGCGCAGCGCGTCGTCATAGTTCAGGTTGTACGCGGTGATGTACGCCGCGCTCTGCGCCGTCGCGACCTGCGCCGGGGCCAGCAGCGCGAGAGCGATGACCGCGGCCCGCCACCTCACGACAGTGAAAACCTGGTGCCGAGTCCGGCGGCTTCGGCGCGTTCAACCGCGAGGGTGGCCGCGACGACATCCTCGACGGCCATGCCAAGGGACTTGAACAGCGTGACTTCATCGGCGTTGCGCCGCCCCTGGCAGGCGCCGGGCACGACGCGGCCAAGCTCGCCAACGATGTGGTCGGCCGCAAAGGCGCCCTCGCCAATGGGAATGACGAGGTCGCCCGCCTCGACGAGCGCGGCGGCGCGTGAGTCCACGAACAGCCGCGCGCGCCGCACCAGGGCGGTCGGCATCTCCCGATGTGTCGGACGGCACGCGCCGACGGCGCAGATGTGCGTGCCCGGCGCGATGTCCGCATCCCGAATGACAGGCGTGGGCGAGGCCGTCACCAGGACCACGATGTCCGCACCGGCGACCGCTGCGGCCGCCGAGGACCTGGCGCGCACGGGAAGGCCGGTCTCGCGCGACGCGGCCTGCGCGAACGCCTCACAACGGGCGGCGTTCGGGCTCCAGACGCCGACGTCGGCGAGCGGCCGGACGTGCCCGATCGCCTCCAGGTGGCTGCGGGCCTGCACGCCGCTGCCGATGATCGCGAGACGGGTCGCGTCCTTGCGCGCGAGGTGATCGACCGACACCGCCGACACGGCTGCCGTGCGCGCTTCGGTGATGTAGCGGCCGTCCAGCAGCGCGACGAGCGCGCCGGTGGCCGGGTCCAGCAGGATGATCGTCGCCAGATGGGAGGTCAGGCCGCGCGCGTGGTTGCCGGCGTACACCGTCACCAGCTTGGCGCCCATCGCTGCCGGGGTGTCGATGGCGGCAGGCATCACGCCGAAATACGCGCGTTCCGGACCGACTTCCAGGACCGTGCGCACGGGTTGCGCCACGCGTTGGGCCGAGTACTCGGTCAGGGCCGACGCCATGGCGCGAATCAGATCGGGCATCGGCATTACCCGTTGCACGTCGTGTTCCGATAACAATAGGGGCATGTCGTCTCTCATCTTACGCACGATTGACGCGCACACGGCAGGCGAACCGCTGCGGCTCATCACGTCGGGCTGGCCGGCGCCCGAGGGCGAGACGATGCTCGACCGCCGGGCCTGGGCGAAGGACCATCAGGACCACCTGCGCCGCATTCTCATGCAGGAACCGCGCGGCCACGCGGACATGTACGGCGCCCTGCTGACGGCACCCGAGCGGCCGGACTCGGATGTCGGCGTGTTGTTCATGCACAACGAGGGTTACAGCACGATGTGCGGCCACGGCATCATCGCCGTGACCACCATCGCCTTCGAGCGCGGCCTCGTCACGCACGCGGACGGCCGCCGCACCCTGGTGCTCGACGCGCCCGCCGGGCAGATTCGCGCGCGGGCCGACATGGACGGGCCGCGCGTCTCGCGCGTGTCGTTCGTGAACGTGCCGTCGTTTGTCCTCGCCGCGGGCGTGCCGGTGCAGGTCGGCGGCCGCGTCGTGCCGGTGGACGTGGCGTTTGGCGGTGCGTTTTACGCCGTCGTCGACGCCGAAAGCGTGGGGCTGGCGGTGGTCCGCGAGAAGTTGGGCGATCTCAGGACCGTCGGCATGATCATCGCCCGCGAGGTCGAGCGCACCGTCAGCGTCGTTCATCCACTGGAGCCGGGGCTGACCGGCATCTACGGGACGATCTTCACCGGACCGTCCACGGTGCCCGGGGCGCACCTGCGCAACGTCACGGTGTTCGCGGACCACGAGGTGGATCGGTCCCCGTGCGGCACGGGTACCTGCGCCGTGCTGGCGGTGCTGGACGCC
>JANLHE010000468.1 GCA_024653875.1 Acidobacteriota bacterium | reverse complement strand
AGGATGTGCCGACGGAGTGAGTGGGGAACGACGATGCCGAAACTGAAGAGTCACCGGGGCGCCGCAAAGCGCTTCAAGAAAACTGCCACGGGCAAGTTCACGAGGTCGAAGGCGTTCAAGCGCCACATCCTCACGAGCAAGACCACCAAGAGCAAGCGCCAGATGCGCGGGTCGGAAGTTGTCGACAAGGCCGATCAGGCCCGCATCAGGCGCATGCTTCCCTATGATTGATTTCCGGGCCCACGCCCGATCGAGTGAACTGAAAGGACTGTCATGCCTCGCGTAAAGAGAGGAACCGTTCGTGTCGCCAAGCGCCGCAAGCTGCTGAAGCGCGCGAAAGGGTTCTACGCCAATAAGAGCAAGTTGTACCGCGCCGCCAAGGAGTCGGTCGACAAGGCGCTGAACTACGCCTTCGCCGGTCGACGCCGCAAGAAGCGCGACTTCCGTCAGCTGTGGGTGGTGCGCATCAACGCCGCCGCGCGCGAAAACGGCCTCACCTACGGCCAGTTGATCAACGGCCTCAAGGCCGCCAGCATCGGGCTGGATCGCAAGAGCCTGGCCGAACTCGCCGTGAACCACCCGGCCGCGTTCGCCAAGGTCGCCGCGCAGGCCCTGGCCGCGCAGCCGGCCACCGCGACGAAGTCGAACAAAGGCACCCGCGCGCCCCGATCGGTGTCGGCTTAACGAGGTCCTGAGGTCCTGGGGTCCTGAGCACGGAGGGCACGGGCTTTTAGCCCGTGCCACCCACCTCCGGTACAATGCCATGCACGAACATGGCTGATGACTCCGTAGAAAGACTGCAGCAACAATTCGAGGCCGAAGCTCCCTCTGCCAGAACACCGGCAGAGATTAAGGCCCTGCGCGACAAGTGGCTAGGCCGCAAGAACGGTGCTCTCACTGAGCTCGTCAAATCAATTGCCAGCAAACAGCCTGCAGAGCGGCAATCTCTTGGTGCCGCGTCAAACGCTCTAAAGAAGCTCGCCGAGCAAATCCTCGACGCGCAATTGGCGAATGCACTCGCCGCGGCGCCACCCAGGGACGCGCTCGACGTCACGCTGCCCGCCCGCCGCCCCGCGCTGGGCCGCCGGCACCCGCTGACGCAGGTGCGCGAGCGCGTGGAAGACATCTTCATGGCCATGGGCTACCAGGTCATCAGCGGGCCGGAGATCGAAGACGACTGGCACAACTTCGAAGCCCTGAACATGCCGGCCGAACATCCCGCGCGCGACATGCAGGACACGCTGTACCTGTCCTCGCCCGTGCCGGTGCCCGATGGCGGCCGCGCCGCCACCCTGCTGCGCACGCACACGTCGGGCATGCAGATCCGCTACATGGAGCAGCACGAGCCGCCGGTGCGCATCATCGCACCCGGCCGCGTGTACCGGCGTGACCAGTTCGACGCCACGCACACGCCCATGTTCACGCAAGTCGAAGGCCTGGTCGTGGACGAGGGCATCAGCCTGGGCGACCTCAAGGGAACGCTCAACGCGTTCGCCGAGGAGTTCTTCGACGCGCGCGTGGCCACGCGCTTCCGTCCCAGCTTCTTCCCCTATACGGAACCCTCCGCCGAACTCGACGTGGAGTGCCAGGGCTGCAGCGGCCGCGGCTGCCACCTGTGCAAGCACACCGGCTGGATCGAGATCCTCGGCTGCGGCATGGTGCACCCGGCGGTCTTCGACGCGGTCGGGTACGACTCCACGCGCTTCACGGGGTTCGCGTTCGGCATGGGCATCGAGCGCCTCGCGCTGCGCCTGTACGGCGTGGACGACATCCGCATGTTCTACGAGAACGACCTCCGCTTTCTTGAGCAGGTGTCCCTGTGAAGGCGCCGGTCTCCTGGCTGCGTGAGTTCGCGGACCTGCCCGCCTCGGCCTCCGTCGCCGGGATCGCGGAGCGCATCGCGGGGGTGGGGTTTGAAGTGGCCGGCCTCGAGGGCGAGGTCATCGACTTCGAGATTACGGCGAACCGGCCGGACTGTCTCAGCATCCGAGGCCTCGCCAGAGAGGCCGCGGCGGCCTATGGGGTCCAGGGTCCTGCGGTCCTGGGGTCCGGGGGTCCTGCGGTCCTGGGGTCCGGGGTCCCCGTCACGATTGAGTCCGATCTGTGCGGGCGGTATGCGCTGGCGCTGGCGGACGTGAAGGTCGGCGCGTCGCCGGCGTGGCTGGCAAATCGGCTGGCGGCGTGTGGCGTGCGGCCGAGCAACAACGTCGTCGACGTCACCAACTACGTGATGCTGGAGACGGGCCAGCCGCTCCACGCGTTCGATGTCGCGCGGCTGGCCGGCCCGGAGATTCGCGTGCGGATGGCGCGCGCGGGCGAGACGCTGACCACGCTCGATGGACAGGCGCGCACGCTGGACGCCGCGATGCTCGTCATCGCGGACCGCGATCGCGCGGTGGCGGTGGCCGGCGTGATGGGCGGCGCCCCGTCCGAAGTCTCCGCCTCCACCACGCGCATCGCGCTCGAGAGCGCGTACTTTCAACCGGCCCCCGTGCGCGCCGCGAGCAAGCGCATGGGCCTGAAGACCGAAGCCTCGTCGCGGTTCGAACGCGGCGCGGATCCGGCCGCGGCCGTCACGGCCCTCGCGCGCGCACTCGATCTGTTCGAACAGATCGGCGCGGGTCGCCGCGTGGGCGGCGTGACCGACGTGCACCCCGCGCCGGTGGCCGGGCGCACGGTCACGCTCCAGCGCGCGCCCCTCGATCGCCTGCTCGGCGACGTGGTGCCTGACGCGGACGTCGCCCGGATCCTGGCGAGCCTGGGCTTCGTCGCCGCGCCTGCCGCCGGCGGCTGGGACGTGCGGGTGCCCACCTGGCGCGTGGACGTGGCGCGCGAGGCGGACCTCATCGAAGAAGTGGGACGGCACTGGGGCGTCAACCGCGTGCCGGCCACGTTCCCTGCCCTTCATACGGCACCGCGCCGCTCGAACGCCGCGGTCCTGCGCGCGCGCCGGATCCGCCGGCTGCTCTGCGGCGCCGGCCTGCAGGAGGCCGTGACGTTCACGTTCATCGAACAGGCGGCAGCGTCGCTGTTTGTCGCGGAGCCGGCATCGCTCGTCTCGATTGCCAACCCGCTGTCCGAGAAGTTCGCCGTGCTGCGCCCCTCGATGCTGCCGGGCCTGCTCGACGCACTCGTCTACAACCGCCGGCGCGACCTGGATGACGTGCGGCTGTTCGAGGCCGGCGCGGTTTTTTCCACCGCCGGCGAACGCCAGCGGGTCGGCTGGGTGCTGTGCGGCGCGCGACTGGCGCACTGGAGCCAGCCGCCGGCCGCTGTCGACCTCTACGACGCGCTCGGCGTGGCCGGCGTCCTCACCGAGGCCTACACGCTCGCCTGCCACACCGAGCCCGCCACCGACGCGCCGTGGTTCGTTCCCGGCCGCGCGGCCGCGGTGATTGCCGACTGCGGGACGGGCCCGCAGCGCATCGGCACGGTGGGCCAGCTCCGTCCGGAGATCGTCGACGCCCGCGGCCTGTCCGCCGGCATCGTCATCGCCGGCGAACTCGACGTGGACGTCCTGCGCGACACCACGGTGGCCGGCCGGCGCGTGACGCCGCTGCCGAGGCACCCGGCGGCAATCCGCGACCTCTCGATCCTCATCGACGCCGGCTTGCCTGCCGCGGCGGTTCGTGCCACCATTCGGGCACACGCGCCCGCATCACTCGTGGAGGTCCGCGAGTTCGACCGGTATCAGGGCAAGGGCATTCCCGACGGGCAGATCAGCCTCTCAGTCCGGCTGACCTTCCAGGAACGTGACCGGACCCTGACCGACGCGGAAGTGCAGCAGGCGGTGGAGATCATCGTGGATGCTCTGGCCGGCACGCATGGCGCGGCGCTACGGCACTGATTGAAAAGGGACGACTGGATGGCAACGACCACAGACCTGCAACCCATCGACCGGCTCGAGGAGAAGGTCAAACAGCTGGTCGGCATGATCGACACCCTGCGCACCGATCGCACGAAGGCGCTCGACAGCGTCGCCCGCCTGGAACGCGACCTCGACGCGGCCAAGACGCGCATCACCGAACTGGAATCCACCACCGTGGAAGCGGGATCCCTGCGTGAAGAGCGCGAGAAGATCCGCAATCGCGTGGTGGAAATGATCTCGCACATCGACAAGCTGAACCTCTGACCGTGACTTCCCGTCCCACCAGAACATGACCACACGCGTCGTCACCGTCGAGATTCACGGCCAGCGTTACGCCGTGAGAAGCGATTTGGATCAGGCCTACATCGCGGAACTGGCGGCGTACCTGGATCAGAAGATGCGCCTGGCGGCCGACGAACTCTCCAGCGCGGATTCGCTGCGCATCGCGATTATCGCGGCCCTGAACCTTGCCGACGAACTCTATCGCGCGCGCGCGGACGGCGTCGGCGTCGAAGGACGCGTCCTTGAAAAAGCCGCGGAGATCGAACGCCTCGTGGATGCGGTTCTCAGTGGACAACAGCGCATTGCGGTGTAGGATCGGATCGGCGTCCTGCTTTGTTCGTGATGGTTCGGAGCGTCGTTTGAGCCGATGCTTTTCGCAAAGTGAGCTGCGAAGCCGCGTGGTGTGCATGCCTCCGTGGTGAGGAAGCCTGAAGCGCGGTTCCTAGCGGTTCCACCTGTCTCTACAGGTTCATTCGACCTCCCCACACGGCAAAGCGGGGCCACTGCGTTTCCTCAAGACATCCCGTGACCATTTCCACACTGACGGAGCGCGCGCTGATCGCACGCATTCACGCGCGCGTCCCTCCGGCGCCCGACTGGGTCTCGCTCGGCATCGGCGACGATGCCGCGGTGCTCGTGCCGGAACGCGGATGCCACGACGTGGTCACGACCGACGCGCTCGTCGAGGACGTGCACTTCCGCCGCGCGTGGACCACGCCGCGGGACCTTGGCCACAAAGCGCTGGCGGTGAACGTCAGCGACCTGGCGGCCATGGGTGCCGCGCCGCGCGGCGTGCTGCTGTCGCTCGCGCTGCCGCCGGACCTGCCG
>JANLHE010000467.1 GCA_024653875.1 Acidobacteriota bacterium | reverse complement strand
CCGATGAGCCAGTGCCGCCCGGCCTGATCGCGCTGCGCCTGCCCGCGCTCCATCGGGTCGGTGGCGCGCAGCGCGTACCCGATGTCCACCACGCCGGCGGCGAACACGCAGTGTTTCTCGACGAAATTCCGATCCATTGCGTCCCGGCGCAGGATCTCGCGCGCGATGTAGTTCCAGATCGCCATGTCGGTCTGGGGGCGAAACACGATTTCGACATCCGCCATCGCCGACGTCGGCGTGGTGAAGGTCGTGAGGTTGAAGAGCCGCATGGGCTCGTGATTCAGTCGGCGGTCCACGACGCGCGCCCACAGCATCGGGTGCATTTCCGCCATGTTCGAGCCCCAGGTGACGACCGTATCCGTCAGCTCGATGTCGTCGTAACACCCGGCCGGCTCGTCGATGCCGAAGGCCTGCATGAAGGCGGCAGCCGCCGACGCCATGCAGTGGCGCGCGTTCGCGTCGAGGTTGTTGCTGCGCCAGCCTGCTTTGACCAGCTTGACCGCGGCATACCCCTCCTGAATCGTGCACTGTCCAGAGCCCATCACCCCGACGCCTGTGGGCCCCAGTGCCCGGTACACCCGCCTGAACTGCGCCGTCATCTCGGTGAATGCCTGCTCCCACGTCACGGCCACGAAGTCGCCGGTCTTGTCGAAGCGGCCGTCCTTCATGCGCAGGAGCGGCCGTGTCAGCCGATCGGCACCGTACAGAATCTTTGCGTTTGCATACCCCTTGACG
The DNA here is from genome assembly GCA_024653875.1 of Acidobacteriota bacterium. Lineage (GTDB taxonomy): Bacteria > Acidobacteriota > Vicinamibacteria > Vicinamibacterales > SCN-69-37 > SYFT01. The sequence continues at coordinate 3,205 of JANLHE010000467.1, read as the reverse complement.
CACAGCAGCCCGCGGTTCACCGGACTGTCGGGATCGCCCTTCACGGCCACGACGCGGCCGTTCTGCGTGCCGATCTGGATGCCGCACCCGACGCCGCAGAAGCGGCAGACGCCCTTGTCCCAGGCCCATCCCGCCTGGACGGCGGTGCCCAGCGCCAGCAGGTGCTCGGGCAGGTGAAACCCGACGGCGGCTCCAGTGGCGGCGGCCAGGCCGATTTTCAGAAGACGGCGGCGGGACGAGTTCATCAGACTCCGGCTCCTTCAACATAGTGGTAGACCAGCTCCGCGGTCAGCACGCCCGGCGTGCGGCGGATACCGTCGAGACGAGCGGCCTCATCAGCGGGGGCTTCCGTTTCGAGCGTCAGCACGGCGCGGCCGGCCTCTTGCTCCACGTGATGCACTTCGACACCCGGCAGGCCGTTCAGACGGTCAAGCACCTCGGGCAGGGCGGCCGGCGTGGCCCGGACCAGAAGGCTCGCGATGCTGTATCCCGGCGCGGCGGTTGATGACCCCTTCATAGGTGTGCAGTATGACGTACACACCCTGATCGTGGCTGTGATCTCGCGTCATATGCGATGGCGTGCGGGCCTGTTGCGCGAGTTTACGTATAGTGTTGCTACACAGCATGTGTCGAATGGGGGGTGACGCGTGATTCGCAGCACGGCGATCTGGTCGGTGCTCTGGTCGATGTCGGTGGCCGCCGTGTTCGCCCTGGGCGGCCAGTCCAGCCTGGGACCTCCAGGAAATGGGCTGCTGGCCGGGCGTGTGGTGGACGCGGCTGGCGCCCCCGTTGCCGGCGCGGTTGTTATCGTGCGCCCGGACACTCCAGTCGCACCGCCGGTGCGCAACGCGACTTCCGCTCGCGTGGTGCCGGTTCGCACGAATGACGAGGGGCGGTTCGTGTTCACCGAGGTACCGGTTGGCACCCATCAGGTCACCGTGTCGAAGCCCGGCTGGCTTCCAGGCGCGTTCGGTCGAGAGCGGCCGGGTGGCACGCCGCTCCCGGTCACGCTCGCCGCTCTACAGCATCGCAACGACCTCGCGATTACCCTGTGGCGTCCGGCGGTCATCAGCGGGACGGTGACCGACGACAACGGTGATCCCCTGGTGGATGTCGAAGTGCGAGCCATCCAACTCGTGTACATCGCCGGCCGCCGGCAGATGCAGATCCCCCAGCGCCCTGCCGTGCTCGCCCGACAGAAGACCGACGATCAAGGCATGTACAGATTTTCGGATCTGGCCCCAGGCAACTACCTCATCGCTGTGCTCGCCAGTGTCCTGTCCGAGCCGCCGGGATTCGCCGGGGCGATTCGCGCCGCCGGCGAAACACCCTCGTCGTACTACCGGACGATGACCGCGGTTGGCACCGCGCCGATCGTGTTTGATCGCGCCACCGGCGTTGCCCGCGGTGGACGCGCGCTTGTGGGCTCGCTGTCGAACGTCTCCGGTGTGCCCACTGGGGAGGGAGCGTGGCAGACCTACCCAACGACCTATCACCCGTCCTCCGCATCGCAGTCAGGCGCCACGGTCGTGCGCGCGATCTCGGGTGAAGTACACGACGCCACGGATGTCCACGTTCGCCTGGTGAGTGCCTGGCAGGTGTCGGGTGTGGTCCGTGGCCCCGAAGGGCCGGCACCGTGGCATGCGGTGCATCTGGTTCCGGCAGACACCGGCGATATGCCGCTCGTGGATGTCGCCACTGCCGTGGCCGATGCCGATGGAGCCTTTACCTTTTACGGTGTTCCGCCGGGTCAGTACATCGCACGCGTCGTGGTGACGCCGAAGCCGCCAGGCAATCTTCGACTGGGCCTGGCCGGTGGGACTGGAGCCATTCCGTTTGTGACCAGTTTCACAGGCGCGCCCAGTTCCGGTCCGATGCCGGTGCAGACCGACCCCCTTCTTCACGTCAGCGTTCCTGTGACGGTCGGGGAGCGGCACGTCACGGATCTCGCGTTGACGATGAGCGAGGGAGTTCGCGTCAGGGGACGAGTCGTCTTCCAGGGCACCGCGCCCCCGCCGACACCAGAACAGGTTCGGGAGGTGGCGATCGGGCCGGTGCCTGCCAGCGGACGCGAAGACAGCAACATTTTCCCCGGGCGCGCATCCCCCGATGGCCAGTTCACGACGTCAAGCTTGTGGCCGGGTCGTTACCTGATCCAGGCGAGTGCGCCCCCAGGCTGGTCATTGGCGCGGGCCCTGTACCAGGGGCGAGACATCTCGGTGGAGGCCGTGGACATTGCCTCCGACATCGAGAACGTCGTTTTGAGCTTCACTGACAAGACCAGCAGCCTCAAGGGTGTCGTCCAGGTCGAATCGGGGACGCGCCCGGACGAAGGAATCGTGTTGATGTTTCCCGTCGACGAGAAGGCCTGGGTGGACTACGGACGAAGCAGTCGCCGTGTGACCAGTGTGCGAGTCACCGAGAGCGGAAGCTTCACCATGCCCGCTCCGCCCGACGGCGAGTACTTTCTTGTCGCGATTCCTGACGCGGAGGCCGACGACTGGCAGAATCCAGTGACGCTCGCCAAGCTCGCGGGCATGGCTGAGCGGCTGACGGTGCGCGGCCAGGCCCTGCCGCCGCTGAACCTGCGACTCAGGAGGCTCCAGTGAAAGGCGTACGGTTAGCCATCATCGTTCTCTTTTCGCTCGCCGGCACTCACGTCGGGACGCACGCGCAGTCACAGGTTCCCGCCCGGGATCCCGGGCAGTCGATCGCACCCCCGATGGGCACGGCCACGATCGGCGGGTTGGTGAAGGATCACCAGGGGCAGCCTGTGCGGCGATCGACCGTGACCATCACGGGCGACATGCGGTTGACGCGGTCGACGGTCACCGATAACGAAGGCCGATTCGCGTTCGCCGAACTGCCCACGGGCAGGTTCACCGTGTCCGCGGAGAAGCCGGGCTCCCCGCAGATGTCGTACGGCGCCAAGCGCGCGTACCGTGCGGGCGCCGGTGTCTTTCTCCAGGATGGTGAACACGCGGACGGACTGACGCTGACCCTGCCCCGCGGGGCCGTCATGACCGGCACGGTGTACGACGAGGCCGGCGTTCCCATGCCGGGAGTCCCGGTCATGGCGTGGGAAGTCCGTACGTCTCTTGGCGGCGAACGCACGCTCGGGTCCGTGGGTGAAACGGTCACGGTCATCACCGACGATCGGGGTGTCTATCGGCTGTTTGGATTGCCCGCCGGCGATTTCACCGTC
>JANLHE010000465.1 GCA_024653875.1 Acidobacteriota bacterium | reverse complement strand
GCGGATGGATGCGGCTTCGCCGGCAGCCGGCAGGGTGGCCAGGGCCTCCCGGATGATGGCCTTGTCCACGCCGCGGTGCTCCAGCTCCCGCTCGATTCGGTGGCGGCCGCGGCCCTTCAGCGTCGACGCCACGCGGACGAACGAGACTGCCACGCGCCGGTCGTCGACCAGGCCGTCGCGCATCAGGCCGGCGATGGCCGAGACCACCTCAGGTTCGGGGTGTTCCTTCTCCAGGAGTTTCGCGCGCAGTTCGACGGCCGTGTAGTCGCGGCGGGTCAGGAGCCGCAGCGCCGCCACGCGTGCCTGGCTCACGACTGGAAGCGGCTGGGGCTGGACGACGGCCGGCTGCCCGGCGTGATGCCGCGCAGCCGCATCTTGAACTCTTCCACGTTGGTGACCCAGCGCGCGGCTTCCTCTTCGGTGACCACCTGCTGCTGGCAGAGCGCGAGGATGGCCTGATCGAAACTCTGCATCCCGTACTCGTGCGAGCCCGACGCGATGGCGCTGGCCAGCAGCGACGTCTTGTCCCGGTCCGCGATGCAGTCGCGCACGTACGGCGTGCTGACGAGCACTTCCGCGGCCAGCACGCGGCCCTTGCCGTCCGCGCGGGGCAGCAGCCGCTGCGAGATCGAGGCGCGCAGGACGCGCGCCAGCTGGTGACGGATTTGCGCCTGGTGGTGCGGCTCGAACACCGACACGATGCGGTTGATCGTCTCGGGCGCGTCGAGCGTGTGCAGCGTCGAGAGGACGAGATGCCCCGTCTCGGCGGCCACCAGCGCGGTCTCGATCGTCTCCATGTCGCGCAGTTCGCCCAGCAGGATGACGTCCGGATCCTGGCGCAGCGCGCTCTTCAGGCCCGCCGGGTAGGACGGCACGTCGATCCCGACTTCCCGCTGACTGATCACCGCCTGCACGTCGTCATGCAGGAACTCGATCGGGTCTTCAATGGTGAGGATGTGCACGGGCCGGTGCAAATTGATGGCCGCCACAAGCGCCGCCAGCGTGGTGCTCTTGCCGCTGCCGGTCGCGCCGGTGACAAGCACGAGCCCGCGCGACTCCCTGGCAAGGGCCTCGACCGAGGCGGGCAGGCCGAGGTCGGCAAGGGCCGGCACGCTGACGGGAATCAGACGCAGGGCGACGGCCAGGCTGCCCCGCTGGCGGAAGACGCTGGCGCGGCAGCGGCCCACGCCCGGAAACACCCAGGCCACGTCTACTTCCTGCGTCCGGTCCAGGCGTTCCATCTGATCCGTCGTGAGCAGGCGCGAGGCCAGGCTCTCCAGGTCATCGCGGCTGACGACGGGGAACGTCGGCCAGCGTTCCAGGACGCCGTTGACGCGGACCAGCGGAGGCTGGCCCACCCGCAGGTGCACGTCCGATGCGTGCCTGGCGGCCGCGGCGGCCAGAAGCGCGTCAATCGTCATGGGTTACCGCGCGGCGACGGGCATGTCCACGTACGTCAGCCAGCCGTGACGGTCGGGCACCGCGCCGTTGATGTAATCGAAGAACGACTTCTGCAGCGCCGACGCGACGGGCCCGCGCTTGCCCGAACCAATCGTGATCTTGTCCACCGATCGAATCGGCGTAATCTCGGCGGCCGTGCCGCAGAAGAACACCTCGTCCGAGATGTACAACATCTCGCGCGGCAGGTCCTGTTCCTTCACCTGCAATCCCATGTCATGGGCCAGCGTCATGATCGTGTCGCGAGTGATGCCGGGCAGCACCGAGGCGGAAATCGGCGGCGTATACAGCACGTCCTTGCGCACGAGGAAGATGTTCTGTCCGCTGCCTTCGCTCAGGTTGCCGTCGGGATTGAGCGCGATGCCCTCGCTGTAGCCTTCCACCACGGCCTCCATCTTGATGAGGCCGGAGTTGGCGTAGTTGGCCACGGACTTCGCCATCGTCGGGAACGTGTTGGGCGCGCTGCGGGTCCACGAACTCACCCGCACATCGACGCCGGCTTCCAGCGCGTCGGCGCCGAGATAGGCGCCCCATTCCCACACCAGAATCAGGGCGTCCACGGGGCAGGGCAGCGGGTTCACGCCAAGCGCGTTGTAGCCGCGATAAATCAGCGGCCGGAGGTAACAGGCGGGCAGGCCGTTCGCCTTGATGGTGTCGAGCACGGCCGTCGTCAGCGCGGCCTGCGGCATGCCGTATTCCATGCGGTAGATCCGCGCGGAGTCGTACAGGCGTGTCATGTGGTCATCGAGGCGGAAGCAGGCCGAACCCTTGGGCGTGTTGTAACAGCGCGCACCCTCGAAGACGCCTGACCCGTAGTGAATGATGTGCGAGGCGACGTGCATCGTCGCATCAGCCCAGTTCACCAGCGTGCCGTTCATCCAAACCTTACCGGTGCCGCTGAATGCCATTGCTGTTCTCCCTGCCATGAACCGTTGACGAATTTTATCAGTACGCTCTACTGCGTTTCACCACAAAAGGGGCACTTCGTTCCACGCGCCGGCAGCGGCTTGCGGCATTGCCAGCAAAAACGTGCCGTGGGTGTTTCACGCGCGCGCAGGCGGGTGGGCGTGGGAGCGGGGCGCAAGGGCGCTGGCCGCGACACCGCGCCGGCGCCGGCCGGCGCCGGGCTGACCGGCACGTCCGGTGGCGGGCGGCGCACGAGGTCACGCCTGGCCGCCAGCAACTCGTTGAGCATGTCTTCGGCGCGCTGATACCGCGTACCCACGGCGGGCGAGAGCGCCTTCATCACCAGGTCGTCGATGACTTTCGGAATGGAGGGCACCCGCGATCGCAGCGGCTCCACCATCTCGCCTCGCTTCAGGCGCGCCATGTCGGACGGCTGCGGCGTGTCGTACGGCAGCGTGCCCGTCAACATCTGATACGCGGTGACGCCGATCGAATACAGGTCCGAGGCAAACACCGCGCGCCCTTCGAACTGCTCGGGCGCCATATATGGGGGGCTGCCGATGACCGTCGTGCCATGGGCCGCGATCTCCAGCACGCGCGACGTCCCGAAGTCGCCCACTTTCAGCAGGCCCTTCTCGGTCACGAACACGTTCGCGGGCCGCAGGTCGCGGTGCAGCACGTTGTGTTTGTGCGCGTGCTCCACCGCGTTGCAGATCTGCGCGGTGTAGTCCAGCGCCTGCATCAACTCCAGCGCGCCGTGATTCATGATGATCGTCTCCAGCGTGTCGCCGGGCACGTATTCCATCACGATGAAAAAGACGTTGTCCTGCTTCTCCGCGGTGATGACCGTGACGATGTTGGGGTGGCCGAGCGAGGCCAGCAGGCGCGGTTCCTTCAGCAGCTCGCCGAAGTCGAGGTTCTGTCGATGCGGCACCTTGAGCGCCACGCGCTTGTCGATCCAGGTGTCTTCCGCCAGGTACACGGTGCCGAAGCCGCCGCTGCCGAGCGGCTCGATGATCCGGTACTTGCCGAGAGTCTGACCGCGAAAGACCATGGACTCGCTGAGGATATCACCTGTAACTGCCGCCTCAATTGAGGATGGTACACAATTGACCGATGGCGTTCCCTCGCATCTTCTGGCCTGGCTCCGCCGGGGACAGCGTCGAACTGACCGGAGACGCCGCGCATCATCTGCGGCAGGTGCTGCGCGTGGCGCCGGGCGCTGCCGTTGGTCTGTTCGACGGACGCGGCCACGAGTGGGCGGGGCAGATCGAGTCGGTCTCCAGGCAGTCCGTGCGGGTGGCCGGCCTGGTGCCGATCGCGCCGGTTGCCGAGGCCCGCGTGCCGGTCACGCTCGCGGTGGGCGTGCTCAAGGGCGACCAGATGGACGCGGTGGTGCGCGATGCGACGATGCTGGGAGTGGCGGCGATCGTGCCGATGCAGACCGCCCACGTGACCGTGCCGCCACGGGCCTGGCAGAGCGGCGCGGCGCGCGGTCGCTGGCAGCGTGTCGCGGTGGCGTCGGCCACGCAGTGCCGGCGCGCGGTGGTTCCGGAGGTGCGTGCCGTCACGACATTCGACGAGTGTGTGCGCGAGCCCGCGGCTGTCCGCCTGATGTGTGTCGAGCCGGCGTTGGTTCTGGCGGCCGGCGGCGCGTCGGTGGCCGACTGGCGGACCGTGCCCCCGCCTGCGTCCGTGCAGATCCTGATTGGTCCTGAAGGCGGGTGGTCGTCAGCCGAGGTCGAGCAGGCGCTCGCTGCCGGGGCGCAGCCCATGCACCTGGGGCCACGCACGTTGCGGGCGGAGACGACGCCTGTCGTGGCGCTGACGATGGTGTGGGCGACTTGGGGCTGGTGAAGCCAGCCGGACGCCGGCCTGCACCGGTGTCGCGACGATTCTGTTATTGACCGGGTTTCGATCCGGTGAGGCGCAAGCCGACCCACTCTTCTTCGGCCAGTCGCGCGGCGATCGTGGCGCCCCGATCGGCAAACGCGCGGGTCACGGCGTCCTCTTCCTCGTGTGTCACGCCGCTGACGATCAGCGTACCTCCGGGCGTGAGCAGCGAACACAGGCGCGCAGCAAGGCGCACGAGCATGCCGCCGGTGAGGTTCGCGAGGATCAGCGAGAACGGCGCGCCGTCCACCGTGGCGTCGCGCTCGAGGTCGACCTGCCGGATGTCGATCAGATCAGAAATGTCATTGAGCTCGGCGCACTCGCGCGCCGACGTGATCGCGTCGGCGTCATAGTCGACCGCCACCACCGACGCGGCGCTGAGTTTCCACGCGGCGATTGCCAGCACGCCGGATCCCGTGCCCACGTCCAGCACGCGCGCGCCGGCCACCTTGGTCTCCTGCAGCAACCGCAGGCACAGGCGCGTGGAGGCGTGGTGGCCGGTGCCGAAACCCATCGACGGCTGGATGATGATGAGCCCCTCGCGGTCGGCCGTCAGATCCCACGGCGGCGCCACGGTCAGCGCGCCGATCTTGATGGCCTTGAGCGCGGCCTGGCTGCGTTCGGCCCAATGGTCGTCCGGCACATCGACGGGCGTGACGGTGCAGGCGGGGAGACTGGTGCGCACCGCCGCGGCCGCGGCCGTGCGGTCCGCCAGCGTCGAGAAGAAGACACGCAGGCCCGCCGGCGTGTCTTCCACCGCCACGGGCCCGTTGCCATCAGCCGCCGCCAGTACCAGGCCGGCCATCGGCTCGTCGTCCTGGCCGGTGCAGCCGGGCCACGACACATCAAGCCCGGGATAGAGACGGAGGGCGTCAGCCAAAGAGGTCCTTCACCCGTTCAAAAAACGGCTTGTCATCGTCGGCGCCTTCCGTGGAGCGCGCTTCGAGCGTGTCCACCGGCATGGTCTTGCCGAGCTGGTCGATCAATTTTTTCTGATCCTTCGAGATCTTCTTCGGCACGTCCACCACCAGGCGCACGTGCAGGGCGCCGGCGCCCCGGCCCGAGACGTTCGGCATGCCCTTGCCGCGGAAGGACACCAGGGTGCCGTTGGCCGATCCGGCGGAGACGTGGACGTCAATCGAGCCGGCGGGACCGTCCACCTTGAACGTGCCACCCAGCGCCATGGTGGGGAAGGGCACGCGCACTTCCATGTACAGGTCGTCACCCTCGCGCAGGAACCGCGCGTGCGGCCTGACGTGAATGACGACGTAGAGATCGCCGGGAGGGCCGCCGGCCGCGCCGTGCTCGCCTTCACCGTGCAGGCGGAGCCGCTGTCCGTCGGCGATGCCGGCGGGGACGCGGACCGTCACGCGGCGGTCCTGCATCTGGCGTCCCGTGCCGCGGCAGGTGACGCAGGGCTTGGGAATGATCTGGCCGGTGCCCCGGCACCGGCCGCACGGTTGCGACACCACCAGGAAGCCCTGCTGGTAGCGGCGTTGGCCGCGGCCGGCGCACTGCGGACACGTCTCGCGCGAGGAGCCGGGCGCCGCGCCGGTGCCCTTGCAGGGCTCGCACCCTTCTTCGCGCGGAATCTGAATCGGCGTCTCCGCGCCCTCGAACGACTCTTCGAACGAGATCTCGAGATCGAACCGCAGGTCGCTGCCGCGCACCGGGCCGCCGCGCCGCGCGCCGCCGCCGCCGAACCCGAAGAAGTCCCCGAGGATGTCGGAGAAGTCCGAGAAGATGTCGGGGTTCATGCCGGGGCCGCCCGGGCCGGCGCCCGCGCCCGTCACGCCGGCGTGGCCGAAGCGGTCGTACCGCGCGCGCTTCTCGGCGTCGCCGAGCACCGAATAGGCCTCGGCCGCTTCCTTGAACCTGTTTTCCGCTTCGTCGTTACCCTGATTGCGATCGGGGTGATGCCGCAGCGCGAGCTTGCGATACGCGCTCTTGATGTCTGACTCGCTGGCGGTGCGGGGAACGCCCAGGACCTCGTAATAGTCGCGCACGCTCACGCCTTGGCCACCCGCACCATGGCCGCCCGCAGCAACTTCGATCCGATGCGATAGCCGCGCCGCAGTTCCGCCGTGATCTGGCCGTCGGGCCGGCCGTCCGCGGGCTCGTTGGCCACGCCTTCGTGCCACTCGGGGTCGAACGGCTGGCCCACGACGTCCATGGGCTCGACGCCGCGCCGGCGCAGCAGGTCCAGCCACTGGCGGTGGATCAGCGTGATGCCCTGATGGAAGGCCGCCAGCTCCGCGCTGGCCGCGAGGTTGGCCGGCACACTCATCGCCCGCTCGAGGTCGTCCACGACGGGCAGCATCTCGCGCAGGATGTCGCTGGTGATGTAGTCGGTCAGCTCGCGCCGTTCCTTGTCCGTGCGCTTGCGATAGTTGTCAAACTCCGCCACGGCGCGCAGCAGGCGGTCCTGCAGGTCGTCGCGTTCCTGCTGGAGCGCGGCCATCGGGTCCGCGGCGGCCGTCTCGGCGTCTGCGGTCCCGTCAATCACGGGGATGTCGTCGTTCGTGGTCATTGGTGTCATCTTCTCAATTCGGCGCGGCTGAAGCCACGCCCTACGGTCTTCCCGGCGCGGCTCAAGCCACGCCCTACGGTCTTCCCGGCGCGGCTCAAGCCGGCGCCCCGCGTTGTGTCAATTGCCTTCGAGCACCCGGGCCATCGCCTGCGAGACACCGTCCACCACCGTGATGGCGCGTTGATAGCGCATGCGGGTGGGGCCGATGACGCCGACGGTGCCGGTCCGCGGTCCATCGTGGAAGGTGGACGCGACCAGGCTGAACGGATGCATGTCCGGCGACGTGTGTTCCGAGCCAATCACCACGGTGAGGCCGTCGGCCTCGATGTACGAGGTCAGCAGTTCCACGAGGCGGTGTTTTTCTTCGAGCAGCTTGAACAGCGCCCGCAGGGTCTCGAGCGTGACCTGTTCGCGATCCACGGACCCGCCCAGCGCGCCGTCGAACAGGAACGAGACCCCCTGCACGCGCAGGGTCTCTTCCGGCGCCACCTCGTCGAGGCCGCTTTGCGCCAGTTGCAGCGCCCGGGTGAGCAGGGCGTCGTACAACATCCGCTCCTCACGCATCCGCGCCACGATGGCCTCGCGCGCTTCCAGCAGCGTCAGCCCCGCGAACTCGGTATTGATGTACTGCGCGGCCTGTTCCAGCACCGCCATGTCGCATGGCTCCTGCGTCTCCACCACCTTGTGGGTGATCTGATTGCCCGTGGCCACCACGATGATCAGCACCCGATGGGCGTCCAGGCAGACGAAGTTGATGTGGCGCAGCCGCACGGTGGCGTTGGCCGGCGTCATCGCGAACGCAATCTGGTGCGAGGCCCGCGCCAGCTCGTGGGAGACGTTTTCCAGAAGATCGCCCACGGCGCCGGCACGGCGCAGCCGGTGTTCGATGTCGTCGGCGGACTTCAGCCGCCGCCGCGAGTGCAGCAGCCAGTCCACATACAGGCGATACCCGGCGTCGGTGGGCACGCGGCCCGCCGACGTGTGCGGTTGCCGCACCAGTCCCTGTTCTTCAAGCCGCGCCAGGATGTTCCGGACCGTCGCCGACGACAGGCCCAGCCCCGAGTGCTCGGCCAGCCAGGCCGAAGACACAGGTTCACCCTGCTCGATGTAGTCCGAGACAAGTCGCGCCAAGATGCGGCGCTGGCGGTCAGTGAGGTCGGCGGTCATGGGTCGTGTGGTTAGCAGTCCCGTCATGAGACTGCTAAAACAGTATACCGCACCGCCGGTGAACGGCGGGCCCGGTCAGTCGCGGTGGTGTTCGCAGGACATCCAGGGCTCGGTGCCCTCCAGGAAGGCCTCGCGAACTGTTTTGGGGCAAAACGGGCCGGCCAGCTGGCCGGTCGTCGGGTCGATATCGGCGAACACGATGCCCGCCGGCACGGTGAATCCCTTGTTGGGGTGCGCGGCCAGGCCGTTGCGCATGAACTGCGACCAGATCGGCAGCGCGGCCTGCGAGCCGCCGAGGCCAATGGGCTGGTTGTCGTCAAAGCCGACCCACACCACCGTGAGGAGATCGGGCGTGAAGCCCACGAACCAGGCGTCGCGCAGATCGTTGGTGGTGCCCGACTTGCCGGCCGCATCCAGGCGGAAGCCCTGATTGCGGGCACCCGCGCCGGTGCCTTCGTTCATGACCGCGCGCATCATGTTGGTCACCAGATAGGTGGTGTCCGCGCGCGCCGCGGTGCGCGACGGTCCGCCGGTGACCTGCCTGGTCTTGCCGTCCTCCACGATCCTGGTCAGCGCGCGGACCGGCCGCACGGTGCCGCCGTTGGAGAACAGCGTGAACGCGGTGGCGATCTCAAGCGGCGACGCTTCAAACACGCCCAGCGCGATCGACGGGTAGGGTTTGGCGGGCGTGCCCACACCGATCTTCTTCCACAGCGCCGCCACCTGGTCGTACCCGGTCTGCTCGGCGACCTTGATGGCCACGATGTTCCGCGACTTGGCCAGGGCCGTGCGCAACGTGATCAGGCCGTCATATTCGTTCTGGTAATTGCCGGGCTCGTACGGCGTCTCGCCATCCATGAAGATGGTGGGCTCGTCCATCACCATCGTGGCCGGCGTGGGTTCGGCGCCGCCTTCAGCCACCATGCGCTCGAACGCGGCGAGGTACACAAACGGTTTGAACACGGAGCCCGGCTGACGCCGCGTGGTCACCGCGCGGTTGTACTGCGACTGGTTGTAGGCGCGGCCGCCGACCATCGCCAGGATTTCCCCGGTGCGCGGATCGACGGCCACCAGCGCCGCCTGCGCCTGGCCCTTCCGCTTGCGGCCGGCCAGTTGTTTGTCCACCTGCGCGATGCCCTCGGCCACGGCTTCCTGCGCGATGCGCTGCAGGTGCAGATCGATTGTCGTGAAGACATCGACCGCCGCGCCTGTTTCCAGCAGGCCCGCATACCGTTCGTCCACCAGCCGGCTGATGTAGTCCACGAAGTATGGGGCTTCGTTTTCGAGCGCGCGCGTGGCCAGGCCCAGCGGCGCCGTGCGGCCGGCCCCCGCGTCAGCCTCGGTGATGTAGCCGGACTCCACCATCGCGTTCAACACCACGTTGCGGCGCTCCAGCGCGCGCTCCGGGTTGCGAAAGGGCGACAGCCGCGACGGCGACTGAATAACGCCGGCGATGGTGGCGGCTTCCGCGAGCGTGACGTTCTTGACGTCCTTCCCGAAGAAGATCCGTGCGGCTTCGGCCACGCCGTGAATGGCAAACGGGCCGCGCTGACCCAGCACCACGTCGTTCAAGTACAGCTCGAAGATCTGGTCCTTCGAAAAGCGCGACTCGAGCACCAGCGACATGAACTGTTCCTGCAGCTTCCGCCGCATCGTCTTCTCCGGCGTGAGGAACGTGTTCTTGACGATCTGCTGGGTCAGCGTGCTGCCGCCGACCAGGTACTCCTTGTCGCCGAAGACATTGGTGAACACCGCGCCGGCGGATCGGATGACGTCGACGCCGGGATGATCGTAAAACCGCCGATCCTCGATGGCGAGCACGGCTTCGCGCATCCGCGCGGGAATCGTCGCCAGCGGCGTGTAGCGCCGCTTTTCGCCGGTGGCGATCGCGGTCAACATCGGCGCTTCCAGCGTCACCTGGGGCACGGCCTTGCCGGTGTCCTGATTCACGAGCTTGGCAATCACCGGCGGCGCGCCCTTGGAGGACGAGAACTCCACGCGCACGGCCATCGCGTCCTGGCCCCGCGAGCGCAGCACCATCACGCTGCTGCCGACCGAGTACTCCCCGGGCCGTTCGACCGTGGTCCGCGACGCGTACCCGACGTCGTTGAGGCGCTGTTCCAGCTGCGACGGCGTCAGGCCCTGGCCGGGCCGGAGCTCGAACGGGCGTCCGAAGATTCGCGGGATCGCCCGTTGTTCGCCGCCCAGCCGCGCGTCAATCTGCGCCGAGTAGGTGGTCCACAGGTACACGACAAAAATCAGCGCCAGCGCCAGCGGCGCCGCCGCGATGAGCAGGACCCTTCGCCAGAAACGGCGCCGGGCGTCAGGAGAGGTCTTGCCGGGAGGACGACCCGCGCGGCGCGTGGCGGGGGACCGGGTTGCCATTCGCCGCAAAGTGTACGGCAGCTTGACACCCGCCGCCACGGGACATACGGTTCACTTTGTTAAGGTATTGAATTAAGTGAACCCGTGACCATGCCACTCGAATTCGCGACCGGCGGCGACGCCGGGGGAAGTCTCAACAGCCGGCGCGTCAACCGGCAGCGCCTGCTCGAAGCCGTCCGGCGGTCGGGTCCGATCTCGCGCGCGGATCTGGCCAAAGCGACGCGACTCAGTCCGCCCACCGTCTCGGCGCTGGTCGAAGACCTGGTGCACGAGGTGGGGCTGCTGCGCGAAGTCGGCGTCGGCACGTCGAAGGGCGGGCGCCCGCCAATTCTCCTGCAGTTCAACAGCGAGTTCGGCTATCTGATTGGCGTGGATGTGGGCTCGCGCACGATGCGCGTGGCGCTGGCCGACCTGCAGGGCAAGGTGCTGGCGCGCCACCAGGTGCCCACCGACACCAGCGGCGGCGGCGACGCGATCATCGACCAGCTGTGCGCCGGCGTGGACGAGGTGTTTGCGCGCGCGCGGCGCGATCGCCGCAAGTTGTATTCGGTGGGGGTGGGTGCGCCGGGCATGACCGACGTCAACACCGGACGCGTGATCAGCGCCGTCAACCTGCCGGGCTGGGTGGATCTGCCGCTGCGCGACCTGATTGCGACCCGCCTGAACGCGCCGGTCCGCGTGGACAACGACGCGAACATGGCGGCGTTGGGGGAGCGCTGGCAGGGATCGGCCCGGCGCGTGAATGACTTTGTCTTCCTCGCGCTCGGCGCCGGCGTCGGCGCAGGCGTGGTGGTGGGCGGGCGTCTGCATCGCGGGCACCACTTCTATGCCGGCGAGATCAGCCACATGAACCTGGACTACCGCGAGTGGGAAGCGGACTTCGGCGAACGCGGCTACCTGGAAAGCCACGTCGGGGCGGCCGCGATTCCCGAGTGGCACCACGCGCGACCGCTCGTGCAGGACGTGGCGGGGCCCGGCCAGGACCGCGCCGCCGCCGTCGCGACGATCATCGCCGCGGCCCGCGCGGGTGACGCGCGCGCGTCCGCGGTCATCGAAGAGCTGGCCGTCTTCATCGGGACCGCGGTGGCCAACATCGTGGCGGTGCTGGACCCCGCGTTGATTGTCTTTGGCGGCGGCTTGAGCCACGCGGGCGATCTGCTGGTTCAACCGGTGCGGCGCGTCGTCTCGCGCATCGTGCCGAACATGCCGTCGCTGGAGATCTCCTCGCTGGGCGATGACGCCCAGCTGGTGGGCGCGGTCTACTCCGCGATGGAAGCCGCCGAAGCGCGCCTGGCGCAGTGGCTGGGGCAGGCGACATTTCCGCCTCGTGCGGTGGGCCGCACGGGCACCCGATAGGACCCCATGAAGTTCTCCCCTGATTACGTCCGAATCGTGTTGAACGAGAACTTCGAGGATGCCAAGGCGCTGTTCCTCGGTCCGCTCATGGCCATCCACTACGCCCACCTGGTCATGCTCCGCGACACCGGCATCGTCTCGCTCGAGGACGCCCGCGCCATCCGCCGCGCGCTGGACGGCATCGATCTGGCCGCGGTGCGCGCGGTCGTGTACGACGGCACGTATGAGGACCTGTTCTGCTATCTGGAACGCGAGGTCGTCACCGCGTGCGGCGAGGCGGTCGCCGGACGCCTGCACACCGCCCGCAGCCGCAACGACATCGACATGACGATGTACCGGATGCGGTTGCGCGACTACGTGCTGGGTCTGATGGAAGCGACGGTCCAGTTGCGACGGTCGCTCATCGACGTCGCGAGCCGCCATCGCCACACGGTGTATCCCGCGCACACCCACACGCAGCCGGCGCAACCGTCCACGGTGGCGCACTACCTGCTGGCGGCCATCGAGCAGCTGGAACGCGACGGCGGCCGCCTGAAGGCCGCGTACGCATCGGTCAACGTCAATCCGCTCGGGGCATGCGCGATCACCGGCACGGGATTCCCGATCGACCGTGATCGCACGAGCGCGCTGCTGGGCTTTGACGGCACCACCGGCAACACATACGGCAGCATCGCGACGGTGGACTACCTGCTCGAGGCCTCGGGCGCCGCCGGCGTCACGCTCGTGGGACTCGGGCGGCTGGTGCAGGACCTGTTGCTCTGGTGCACGATGGAAGTCGGCTACCTGCGGCTGACCGACGAGTTCGTGCAGGGCAGCAGCATCATGCCGCAGAAGCGCAACCCGGTGGCGCTCGAACACGCGCGCGCCATTGCGTCGAAGGCCTTCGCGCAAGCCGGGGCCGTCCCGGTGGCGGTGCACAACACGCCGTTCGGCGACATCGTGGACACCGAGGACGACCTGCAGCCGCTCGTCGCCACCATGTTCAAGGACGCGATTCGCGCGGTGTCGCTGGTCGCGGTCGCGCTCGAGGGCGCGGACTTCGACGTGGCGAAGATGCGCCAGCGTGCCTGCGAAAACTGGGTCGCCATCACGGAACTGGCGGACACGCTGGCCCGCGAGCGCGGGCTGCCGTTCAAGGCGGGGCACACGATTGCCGCGCGCCTGGTGCGCGAACGCCTGGCGCAGCCCGACGCGCCGCTGGCCGGGATCGTCGAGCAGATCTCGCAGGACGTCACCGGCACCGCGATCGAGTACACCAACGAGGAGATGGAGAAGCTCCTGAGTCCGGAGTACTTCGTCGAGATTCGCCGCACCCACGGCGGCCCCGCGCCCGAGGTCACCGGCGCGGCCATCGAAGCCTCGCGCACGCTGCTGGCCGAGGACGCGTCGTGGATCGCGTCCGCCAAAGCGCGCCTGCTCAACGCCGAAGCGGGACTGAAGGC
>JANLHE010000463.1 GCA_024653875.1 Acidobacteriota bacterium | reverse complement strand
TTGTCCGGGTCCGTCGTGAGCCGCCGGACCTGCCGGTCCCGCACGTCCATGACGTGCACGTCATTCCAGCGGTGGAAGGCGATCGACTGTCCATCGGGTGAGAACTGCGGGAACCAATCGGTCTCCCCCGTGGTCAGCGGCTCCACGCCGGTGCCGTCGGCGCGCATCCAGTACAGGTTGAACTCTTTCCCGGCGCGGTCCGACATGAACGCGATCCGGGCGCCGTCGGGCGACCACCCGGGCCCGACATCACGTTTCGGATCCTCGGTCAGCCGGCGGACGTTCGATCCGTCCGCCTGCATGACGTAGACGTCGAAATTGCCATCCGGCGTATGTGATTCAAACGCGATCTGCTGCCCGTCGGGCGACCATGCGGGGTAGCCCTCGGCCTCAGGCGTGCGCGTGAGCTGTCGGATGTGCTGCCCCTTCACGTCCATGACGTACAGGTCGGCCGGCTGTCCGGCCACCTCGGAATAGAACACGATCTGCCGCCCATCGGGCGACCACGCGGGCGCGCCATCGCGCACGACGGGAGGCGGCGCGTCAGGTGACGCACCGCCTCCCCAGTAGATCAGGCCGGCGACGACGAGGACCGCGACACCGGCGGCAGGCAGGAACCTCCTCACCGTTTGATGGCCACCTCGCGCTGCAGTTCCATGATGTCCGCGTCGGTGGGCGCCCATCCCAGCAGGTGCCTGGCAAAGTAGTCCGCCCGGATCGCGTTACTCCAGTCGCCGGCATCGGCATAGCCGTGGCGTTTGCCGGGGATGATGTGGAAATCAAACCGCTTGTTCGCCTTGATCAGCGCATCGATCACCCGAAAGGTGTTCGCCGGGTGCACGTTGTTGTCGATGTCACCGGTCATCAGCAGCAGCTTGCCCTTCAGGTTCTTCGCCAGGTCCTGGTTCTTGTCGATGTCGTACTCGAAGGTGATGACGCCGTCCTTCTCCACTTCCTTCACGCCGTCGTGTTTCTCGCTCCAGGCGCGGTTGTAGACGCTGTTGTCGTGGTTGCCGGACGTCGAGACGGCGACCTTGAAGAAGTCGGGATACACGAACATGGCTGCCGTGGACATGAACCCGCCGCCCGAGTGGCCGTAGATGCCAACCAGGTTCGAGTCAATCCACGGATGCCGTTTGGCGAGCTGCTCGACGGCGGCCTTCTTGTCCGCCAGTCCGTAGTCGCGCAGGTTGCCGTAACCATAGTTGTGGTACCACTTCGACCGCTGCGGATGGCCGCCGCGGTTGCCGACCTCGATCACGATGAACCCGAACTGCGCCAGCATCACGTTGGCCTGGCGCGGCGAGAACGTCTTGGTCACGCTCTCGGTCTGGGGACCGGGGTACACGAATTCAATGATCGGGTATCGCTTCGACGGATCGAAGTCGAACGGCTTGTACATCACGCCATACAGGTCGGTCACGCCGTCGTCGGCCTTGACCGTGAACGGCTCGGGGGGTTTGAAGCCGGCCGCGAGCAGCGCGGACACGTCGGTCTTTTCCAGGTCCAGGATCTTGTTCCCCGCCGCGTCGTAGAGCACCGACTCGGGTGCCATGTCGATCCGCGACCAGTTGTCGATCGCGAACGTGGCCTTGTCGTTCATGCTGCCCGAGTGCGAGCCGAACCCGGGCGTGAGGAGCTTCAGGTCGCCCGTATCCAGGTTCACGCGATAGAGGTGCTGGTAATAGGGGTCCACGCCTTCCTCGCGACCGACCGCGTGGAAATACAGGAACCGGCTTTTCTCGTCCACCGAGACGACACCGGTGGCGACGAACTCGCCCTGGGTCAACTGGCGGATCAGCGTGCCCCTGATGTCATACAGGTAGTAATGCCCCCAGCCGTCACGCTCCGACCAGTGGATGAGTTCCTTGCCGCCGGTCGCGTTCGTGATGATCCGCAGGGGCTGCGTCTCCACGTAAGTGTTCAGGCGTTCGGAGATGATGACGCGCGACTCGCCGGTCGCGGTGTCGGCCTCGACCACATCGACGCGCTTGAGGTCGCGGCTCGTGCGCGTGTAGATCGTCTTCTCGGCGGTCGCGGTGATCCAGCGCGGCGCCGTCTCGCTTTTCTCGCGCTGGATGTTGGTCAGCGAGAGCGTGGACGACCCCAGGTTCTGATCCTTGAACGCCTCGGTCTTGATCTTCAGCTGCGTGCGGCCGGCGATGTCGAAGACACGCAGTTCCGGCTGCGGCTGGTTGGCCTCGCCCGGCATGCCGTACTTGTAGGTCTCCAGGCGCGGCCGCGGATTCGACAGGGAGTTGATCACCCACAGGTCGCCCACCTTGCGCGCGTCGGTGCGCTGCAGGGAGAACTTCTTGTGATCCTGGGACCACTGCACCCCCACCGCGCGACGGCGGGGTCCGAACTTCTTGTCGTTTTCGTGCACGGCCGCGGCGGCGGTCTGCGTGGTCTGCGTGGTCTGCTGGCCGCCCTGCTGTTCCTGTTCGTCCTCGGAGTCACCCCTCTGCGCGGGCGCGTAGCCGTAGTGCTCCTCCCCGTCGGTCGTGAGCTGCACCTCGACCACCGTGGGCTCATTCGGCGTCTTCTGGACCACGGCGTAGTTCTTCGCGTCCATCATGAACAGGTTCTGGCCGCGGGCGAACAGGATCGTCTGCTTGTCGGGTGACACCTGGGCCCACGCGGGGTTCGTCGGCTCCGGCTCGTGGGTCTCATTGAGCACCACCGTGCCGGTGGCCACGTCGTACTCGAGCCACCACGTCTTGTTGCCCGCCGGCGTCGTGCCGGCGCCACCCGCGCGGCCGCCCTGCTGGACACCGCCACCACCACGTCCGCCGCCACGGCCGCCGCGGCCGCCCTGCTGCTGTTGCCGGATCTCGGCCTCCGTCAGTTTCATCCCGTCCATCTCCGCGCCGGACGCGGTGACGACCTTGGACTCGCGCGGCAGCGAGACACTGAACCGGATCTTCGTGTCGTTGTCGAAGAATCGAAGCTGCGCGACCGACAGGTGCTCGGCGTCATACGGCGTCCGCAGGATGCGCGTGAGCTGGGCGGCCAGTTTCGCGTTGTCCCAGAGCGGGGTTTTCGTCTTCTTGACGGGATCGACCATCCACCACTTCTGGCCGGCCGGCGTTTCGTACGCGTACCAGAAGCGGTCGCTGAATTCGAGCCAGTGCGGCGTGACGGACGTGCTGAACACGTACTTGGCGATCTTGGTCGACGTCCAGCGGAACGCGAGGTCATAATTAGGCTTCGGCAACTCACGGCCGGCCGTCGCGGTGGTGAACGACGCGGCGGGCGCCGGCGGCGCGGCCTGCTGGGCCAGGGGCGCAGCGGTCGCAACAAAGACGATCAGCAGGACAAGACGGAACACGTACTTCATGGCCACCCTCCTTGGGCACGAAAACTATATATGCATCTGATGCCGGGGCTGCTGGCCACCGTCACCCTCATGCTCGCCGCGGCCCCTGGGGCCGTCGCCCAGGCACCGGCCGCCCCCGGGCTCCAGTCGCCGCAGGTCCGCTTCAAGGTGAGCGTCACCGCGGACGAGCAGATCGTGGCCGCGGTCCATGACTTCATGCTGCTGGTGGCGGCGCGCAACGAGGCGCGAAACAGGCTGAGTGTGGCGTCTCCGTCACCTGAGCTGGAGCTGGTGTTACTGGTCGAACGCCACGTGCAGATGCCGCGATACACCAGCGACATCGGCGTCGTCATGCTCCGCCTGGATCAGGCAGTCGACACCGCTACGGTCGAGTATTGCCTTGCCAGGTGTGATTCCAGGACACCACGGCTGGCCCGCTACGTCACCAGCACGACCAAGTTTGTCCAGGCCCTCGAGAAGGCGACCCGAAAGCTGGCGCGGTATCGGGCCCGGTGACCTGACCTATAAGAAAGGGGCGTGAGGGAGCCGGGTTCGAACACCCAGTTCCTTCACGCCCCTCGTGTCTCGTGTGAATTTGTGCGTCTAGCGCGGCGCCGCGACGTACGCCTTGATCGTGGCCACCATCGCGCGGTACTTCGCCGCGTCGATCGGGTTGGCGGTTCCGCCCTGCTTCTCAATCGCGG
>JANLHE010000462.1 GCA_024653875.1 Acidobacteriota bacterium | reverse complement strand
ATCGCCGCCGCCATGCACCTCTTCTCCGCCGCCGAGTGTGTGGCCTACCTCCACAATTCTGGTTATGTCGGCGCTACACGCTAATCAAAAACGCTCTAGCTGGGGTGCAGGAGCACCCGGCGATATAGCGCTGGAGCAAGCGCAGCGTTCCTACGCGAAGCTTGCGGAAGCCAGGCGGGGTGTAGGGGTCCCCGCCGATATAGATTGGAGGCGCCGCCCGGAATCGAACCGGGGATGAAGGTTTTGCAGACCTCTGCCTTACCGCTTGGCGACGGCGCCCTCTGAGAAATGACTGCTCGTTCGCGGGTTGTCCGAGTTTGTAGCGGATGAACTCGCGTCAGTCAGGCCTGGGCCCGACAACAACAACACGACGCGAGAGGGGTGCGGAAGATCATCGCGGAGGAAAGTCTATCAGAAACCAGCTGGGGTGCAGCGTCCTCGCGGAGGTCGCGGAAGCCAGTCGGGGCGTAGGGGTCCCCGGCGATATAGGATGCGGAGCCCGCCATAGCGTCCTCGCGGAGGTGGGCGGAGCTAGGCGGGGCGCAGGGGTCCCCGCCGATATAGGATGCGGAGCCCGCCATAGCGTCCTCGCGGAGGTGGGCGGAGCTAGGCGGGGTGCAGGGGTCCCCGCCGATATAGAAATGGAGCGGGAAACGGGATTCGAACCCGCGACTTCGACCTTGGCAAGGTCGCACTCTACCACTGAGTTATTCCCGCGACGGATAGCCTTTAGAGTTTACACAAATCCCCCGTTCACCGGCAAGCCGGGCCCTCCTGGACGGCGTCCACGGACGCGCGGCCCCGGGCACCGGTCTCTTGGGCGCGTCCCTGATTGATCCCGTTACTTTGGCGAGCGCAGGTACCTCAGCAGGTCGCTGTCGGTGCCCAAGACAAAGTACGTCTTGCCGTCAACGACCCGCTCGTAGGTCTCGAGGGACTTGAAGAACGCATAGAACTCCGGATCGCGGCCGTAGGCCCCGGCATAGATCGCCGTCGCCTCGGCGTCGGCCTTGCCGCGCAGTTCCTGAGCCAGCCGGTAGGCCTCCGACTGGATGCGCTGCAGGTCCCGCTGACGTTCGCCCTGAATGCGCGCCGCTTCGCCCTCGCCCTCCGACCTGAACCGCTCGGCAATCCGCCGGCGCTCGGCGATCATGCGCGCGTACACGTCCTTCGCCACCTCGTCCACGTAGTTAATGCGCTTGAGGCGGATATCAAGGACCTCGATGCCCAGGTCGAGCGTCCTGGCCTGCGCCGCAGCCAGAATGCTGGCCGCGATGGCCCGGCGCCCTTTTGCAATCTGCTCCAGGACAATGCGCTCCTCTTCGCTCTCGATCGGAATCGTCTCGGCGGGCCGGTTGCTGCTGCGCACCAGTTCGATCAGGTCATAACTGGCCACCGCGTTCCGGGTCTCGCCGTCCAGAATGTCGTCCAGGCGCGACTGCGCGCCGCGTTCGTCCCGCAGCCGCTGGAAGAACTTCAGCGGATCGGTGATGCGCCATCGCGCGTACATGTCCACCCAGATAAACCGCTTGTCCTTGGTCGGCATCTGGTTCGGGCTGCCGTCCCATTCGAGAAACCGCTTTTCGAACACGTTCGCGGTCTGGATGAACGGCAGCTTGAAATGCAGCCCGGGATGGGTCACCGGAGTGCCCCTCGGCTCTCCGAACTGCGTGATGATCACCTGTTCGGTCTCACTGACCAGGTAGGTGGACGACGACAGCAGAATCAGGGCCAGCAGGGCCAGGCCGGCTTTGGCCATCGCGTTGCTCATCGTCCACCTCCGCCCCTGGGATCGACAGGACCGAGCAGGCCCTTGAGACTGTCGATCGG
Organism: Acidobacteriota bacterium; assembly: GCA_024653875.1. Taxonomy (GTDB): domain Bacteria; phylum Acidobacteriota; class Vicinamibacteria; order Vicinamibacterales; family SCN-69-37; genus SYFT01. Next base: position 20,726 of record JANLHE010000462.1, on the reverse strand, counting down.
CAGCGGAATCACCGTGCCGGTGCCCTTATCCATGAAGATCTTCGCGCCCAGTTGCGGCAGGACGCGCTGCATGGTCTCCAGATACAGGCGCCGGCGTGTCACCTCCGGTGCGCGGCGGTAGGCCTCGTACACGGCCTTGAAGCGCGTGGCGTCACCCTGCGCGCTGTTCACCCGCTCGAGCGCGTACCCCTCGGCCTGCAGCACGGCCTGCTCGGCTTCACCTTTCGCCCGCGGCACCACTTTGTTGTACTCGGCGCGCGCCTCATTGATGAGCCGGTCGCGTTGCTGCTGCGCCTGGTTCACTTCGTCCCAGGACGGCTTGACCGGATCGGGAGGTGTCACATCCTGCAGCACGATCTGTTCCACGACCACGCCCATCTCGTACTGGTTGACCATTTCCTGGAGCAGCCGCTCGGATGTGGTCGCGATCTCCTGCCGGCCGACCGTCAGCACTTCGGTCACCGTGCGGTCGCCCACCACTTCGCGCATGACCGCCTGACTCATGCTGCGGAAGGTGTCGGTGAGGCCGCGGACCTTGAAGAGGTACTTGTAGGGATCGGTCACGCGGTACTGCACGACCCACTCGACGACGGCGACGTTGAGGTCGCCGGTGAGCATGACCGATTCGCCGGTGAAGTCGGCGGTCGAGTACCGCGTCTGTACTCCAGGCATCGCGGTGCGAAAGCCGAACTCTTCCTTGAGTTGCCGCTGCACGGGCACCCGCAGCACCTGTTCGGTGAACGGAAACTTGAAGTGCAGTCCCGGCTCCGTCGTCCGCACGTGCCGCCCGAACCGCAGCACAAGGCCGACTTCCTCGGGCTTGATTTGAAACGAAACACCTGACAACGTCACAAGGGCCACCAGGACGAGCACCAGGGCCCGGAGGACCCGTGAGGTCATCCACGGGGGCCGGTGCAGGCGGCCGGCAGCGGGCAAGTCCGGCACCCAGTCAAGCGGTCCCCGGCGCGGTCGTCCGTCATCCATATCCATCGGCACTCCTGTCTGGTGTCAGCCTATCAGCCCGACCCCTACAGTAACCCACGCCGGGTCTGACATTTCCCCATTCCCTCAGGCGCCGAGCCGTGGTAGTTTTCGGGCACTTCCTTCGTCCGAAAGGCCAAGCCCATGTCTGCACGCCGTCATTCCCTGATTCGCCGCTGCGCCAGCGCCGCACTGCTCGCCGTTTTTGCCCTCATACCCGGAGCTGCCTACGCGCAGCGCGGCGGAGGCGCCGCTCCCACGGGTCCACAGCCGGCCCAGCCCGTGGGACCACCGCGGTTCGAGTACGCCGGTCCCAGCAACGCCGGCCGCATTTCGGCCGCGGCCGCCGTCGCCGGCGCGCCGGGTGTGTACTACGCGGGCGCCGCATCCGGCGGCGTCTGGAAGAGCGTGGATGGCGGCGCCACGTGGAAGCCGACATTCGACGGGCAGACCTCGCAGGCCATCGGCGCGCTCGCCGTTGCGCCAAGCAACCCCAACATTGTCTGGGCCGGCACCGGCGAGGGCTGGGCCGTGCGCGACATGGACATGATGGGTGACGGCATCTACAAGTCCACGGACGCCGGCGAGACGTGGACCAACATGGGACTCGTGGCGACGGGCCGTATCGGCACGGTGATCGTCCATCCCACCAACGAGAACATCGTCATGGTCTGCGCGCTGGGACGCGCGACGGGTCCGCAGCGCGAGCGCGGCGTCTACCGCAGTGAAGACGGCGGCAAGACGTGGCAGCAGACGCTGTTTGTGAACGAAGACACGGGCTGCTCGGGCCTGCAGCTCTCGAAGCAGGATCCCAACGTGGTGATTGCCAGCACGTGGGAGATTTTTCTGCAGACGCACGTCCTCGAGAGCGGCGGCATGGGCAGCGGGATCCACATTTCGCGCGACGGCGGGAAGACGTTCGCCAAGGTGACGAACGCCGGCCTGCCGACGTCGCCGTACGGCAAGACGGACGTGGCGATTGCGCCCTCGAGCGGCAATCGGATGTACGCGCTGATCCAGACGGGCAGCGATGGCGTGAAGGGCCTGAAGTCCGAGGCGCAGGGCTCCCTGTGGCGGTCGGATGACGCCGGGCGCACGTGGGCCAACGTCAGCTGGGACCGCCGGCTGATTGGCCGCGCCGGCTACTACATCCGCATCCGCGTCTCGCCGGATGATCCCGACCACCTTCTGATCGCGAACAGCACGCTGTGGCGCTCGCGTGACGGCGGCAAGATCTGGGGCAGCGGAGGCGGCGGCTGCGGCGACTGCCATGACATCTGGTGGGACACCACCCCGTCGATGGCCGGCCACTACGTCGTGACGGGCGACGGCGGCATGGGCATCTACGGCTCGCCCAGGAACCCGACCGGCAACACCAGCGTGTCGCTGCCCATCGGCCAGATGTACCGCGTCACGATCGACCAGCGGAAGCCGTACTGGATCTACTCCGATCGCCAGGACGACGGCAGCATGCGCATCGACAGCAGCCGGCCGATCGTACCGGCGAACGTGCCGTCGTACGCGCCACCGCCGCCACCGGCCGGCGCGGCGCCGGCGGGTGGACGCGGCGGGCGCGCGGGAGGTGGCGGTGGACGCGGCGGTGCGGTCGCGGGACCGGCCCAGGAGTCCATGCCGTCCTGCGAGTCGGGGTACACCTATCCCGAGCCGAACAACCACCGGTTCGTGTGGGGCACGTGTTACGCCGCGCATGTGGCGACGTACGACCAGATCGCCGGTTTGCGCCGGTCGGTCAGCCCCTGGATGCACACGCTCGACCACGACCCGGTCAACCTGAAGTACCGCTGCCAGTGGTCGCCGCCCCTGGCGATCGACTGGTTCGACAACTCGGTCTACTTCGGCTGCCAGGCGCTGTTCCGCACGCGCGACCGTGGCCAGTCGTGGGAGGAACTGCATCCCGATCTGTCGACCGGAGACCCGAGCCGGATCCGGTTCTCGGGCGGCGTGATTGGTGACAACCTCGGGCAGTTTTATGGCGCGACGATCTCGGCCATCGCTCCCTCGCGCACGCAGCAGGGCGTGGTGTGGGTCGGCACCAACGACGGCAAGGTCTGGATTTCCCGGGATGCCGGCAAGACGTTCATCGACCTCACGAAGAACGTGAACATGCCGGCGTGGGGCCTGGTGCGGCGCATCGACTCCTCCCACTTTGACGCCGGCACGGCCTACATGGCGGTGGACTATCACCTGGTCGACAACCGCGATCCGTATCTGTTCAAGACGACGGACTTCGGACAGACGTGGACGCGGCTGGACGCCGGGCTGCCCAAGGGCCACCCGCTCGATTACACGCTCTCGGTGGCGGAAAACCCCCATCGCAAGGGCATGCTCTTCGCGGGCACGGGCCACGCGTTTTTCTACTCGAAGGACGAGGGAAAGACCTGGACGCAATTCAAGGACAAGCTCCCGGCCGCGCCGGTGAACTGGATTGAGGTGCCGAAGAACTCGCCCGAGGTGGCGGTGGCCACCTATGGCCGCGGCCTCTGGATTCTGCGCGACGTGTGGCAGCTGGAACAGGACGATGCCCCGGCGGCGCAGGCCGATCTGAAACTGCTGCCTCCCCTGCCGGCGACGCGCACGGCCGCGGGCGGCACGGCGGACTTCGTGTTCTCGCTCGCGTCCGCGCCGGCCGCGCCCATCACGGTGGAGGTCCTTGGCGCGGACGGCAAGCTCATCAGCACCAGCCAGGTCACGGGCCGGGCGGGACTCAACCGCGCGTCGTGGAACCTGCTCCACCCCTCGCCCGCACAGCCCGTGCTGCGGTCGATTCCGCCGGACAATCCCTACATCTGGGAGGCGGGCCGCTGGACCGCGCGTGAGCGTCCCGTGACGCACTGGGGCATCGGTGCGCAGCGCTGGCAGCCGCGCGCGGCGCCGGGCAAGTACTCGGTCCGCATGACCTACAACGGCCGGCAGCAGACACAGCCGTTCGAGGTGATCCGCGACGTGGTCCTGCCGTCGAGCGACTCGGATCTCGCCGCCAGCACGGCGCTCCAGAACGACATCGTCACGACGCTGAACGAGGTGACGGACAAGATCAACCGCATCGAGATCATGCGCGCGCAGGTCGAGGACCTTCGCAAGGCCCACGCCACCGACAAGGCGATCGACACGGCCCTGGCCGGCATCTACGACAAGATGTACAACGCCGAGTTGCACTTCCTGTCACGCACGGAGATGCACAGCGACGACAAGTGGTATGTCGAGAAGTACAAGCTGTATCTGAATCTCGTCTGGTTGCTGGCGGAAGTCGGGGGCAGCGGCAGCGACGTGGCCGGCGGCGCGGGGTATCGGCCCACGAACGCGGCCCTGAGCGTGTATGAGGATCGCCTGCGGGAGTTGACTGCAGCGCGCGTAGATTTCGACAAGCTCCTGAAGGACGTGGAGGCATTCAACAAGGCCAACGCGGGCAAGGTCGCGGCGATCACCGACAAGATCAAGTAGTCGTGCGGTCAGCGCCCGGCGGCAATGCTGAACGTCGACCGCACGACCGTGGCCTTCACGTTGCCGGCCACGGACGCGGCCAGCCAGACCTGTTCGTTCACGCGATACGCCGCGAGGCCCGTCGAGTCCGCGGTCCAGGCGATCGAACCGGCCTGATACGCGAACCCGGCAGCGCCATCGGCGCTCAGCCGGCGCACCGCGCCCCCACCGGCAGGGCGCACGACCACGTTGTGATCCTGCACCGTGGCCTCCCAGCGGCCATCCGGGGACCGGTGTGCCGCCGGCGCGGTCCCGGCCGCCCCTGCCACACCGGGCACGGGCGCCCCGCGGCTCGCACACACGTAGTCGGTGGGCGGCACCTTGTTCCAGTCCCACTTGGTCTGCAGGTCACAGCGCCAGCGGACGCCGTCGAGGATGAACTCGATGGCCATGGCGCCTTCCTGGATGTAGGCGTTCGATCCGTCGTACTTGACGACAAACTGCGCCGCCGAATCCGCCAGCGGCAGCGTCAGCGGCGTGTACTCGTAGCCGGTCCTGATCCCAAGCTCGATGGCCAGCCGCTGATGATCGAACAGCGGCTCCTTCACCCCGTGCTCGGCATCCACGCTGAGCCAGAGGTGGCCCCCGGGAACGGTCTTGCGAAACCAGAAGCGATCGGGCGTGGTCCACACCAGGTCGCTGACGGGCGGAAGGACCTGCCCTGCCGCTGGCGCCATCGCCAGCGCCACGACGAACAACACTGTTCGAACCATGAACGGATTATCCGTGGATGCCCTTTGGGGTTCAAGGTTCGGGACACGAGATTCGATTCTTGCATATTGAGCATATAATGCTCATAATACCTTAATGACAGTCGACCGCCCGGCACTGAATTCCCAGGTGACAGCAGCGCTGCGGCACAATCCTATCGTGTCACTCATCGGACCACGTCAGTGTGGCAAGAGCACGCTGGCGAGGCACCTTGCCGGTGCGCGGGCCCACCTGTTCGACCTGGAGTCACCAGTGGATATCGCCCGGCTCTCCCAGGCGCAGACAACCTTGTCTCCCCTGCGTGGCCTCGTCGTGATCGACGAGGTGCAATTCCAGCCTGATCTCTTCCCGCTGTTGCGCGTACTCGCGGACCGGCGGCCGACGCGCACCCGCTTTCTCCTACTCGGCAGCGCGTCACCTGACCTGATTCGTGTGAGCGCCGAGTCCCTGGCCGGTCGCATCGCGTTCGTCCCGATGGGTGGCTTCGATCTGGCGGAGGTCGGTGTGACCGCCCTCCGGCGTCTGTGGCTGCGGGGCGGGTTTCCGCGGGCCTTCCTGGCGGCAAACGAGACCGCGAGCCGGCGCTGGCGTGACGACTTCATCCAGACGTTTCTCGAGCGCGACATCCGAAAGTTCGGCGTTGAGGTCCCGGCGCCGGCGCTGCGCCGGTTGTGGACGATGCTGGCGCACTATCACGGGCAGACATGGAACGCCTCCGAACTCGCGCGCGCCCTGGGCGAAGCCCACACCACGGTCAAGCGGCATCTCGACATCCTGACCGGCGCCTTGATGGTCCGGCAGTTGCCGCCGTGGTTCGAGAATCTGAGTAAACGACAGGTCAAGGCGCCCAAGGTGTACCTGCGCGACAGCGGGCTGCTGCATGCGTTGCTGGGCCTCTCGACGTTTGCCACCCTGGAAGCACATCCGAAAGTGGGCGCGTCCTGGGAGGGTTTCGTGATCGAGCACATCCTGCGTCGAACCGGAGATCGCGACGCGTACTTCTGGGCAACGCCGTCAGGAGCCGAACTGGACCTGTTGGTGTTTATCCGCGGACGCCGGATTGGCTTCGAAGTGAAATACAGCGACGCGCCACGGCTGAGCAAGTCCATGGCTATCGCACGGCAGGACCTCAAGCTCGACGAGCTCGTCGTTGTGTATCCGGGCGAGACCTCGTACGCACTGCGCGACCGGGTGGTCGTTGTGGCCATGCGCGACCTCGACGCACAACTCGATCGGCTGCTGCGGGGAAAGCGGCCCAGATCCCGGGAACCAGCTTCGACGTTTTCGGTTACGCTCTCTTGATGCGTCGCTCCCTTGTCTCGCTGGGCCTCCTTGCCTCCCTGCCCCTCGTGGTCGTCGCCCAGCGGGTCCAGGCCCCGGTGCCGCCGGCCCAGGCCGCCCGGCAGGCCGCGTTGCGCGGCGGTTACGACCGCTATCGCGCCAACAACGACCTCCTCCACTACGCGCTGACCGTGCGCGTGGATCCGGAGAAGAAGTTCCTGAGCGGCGTGAACCGCGTGCGGTTCACGATGCTGTCCGATGACACGCGCATCCGCCTCGACCTCTACGCCAATCTGTCCGTGGACAAGATCGTCATGGGCAGCACCGCGCTGACCTGGGCGCGCGAATTGAACGCCGTCTTCATCGACTTCCCGGACACGCTGCGCAAGGGCCGCACGTACGACATCGATTTTCATTATTCGGGCACGCCGCTCGAGACCGGCCGCTTCGGCGGCATCGCGTTCCGCAAGGATCCGGCGGGCCGCCACTGGATCAACACGGCCTGCGAGGGCGAGGGCTCCAGCATCTGGTGGCCCAGCAAGGACCAGTGGCGCGACGAGGTGGAGGGCATGGACCTGAGCGTGGAGGTGCCGAACCCGCTGGTCGACGTTTCCAACGGCCGCTTCCTCGGCAAGAAGGACCTCGGCGACGGCTACACGCGCTGGGACTGGCGCATCCACTATCCGATCAACTCGTACAACGTCTCGCTCAACATCGGCACCTACGAACACTTCGGCGAGACGATGGGCGCCCTGACGCTGGACTACTGGGTGCTCCCGGAGAACATGGCGAAGGCGCGGGCGCAGTTCGCCCAGACGAAGCCGATGATCGAGGCGTTCGAGCATTACTTCGGCGAGTACCCGTTTCCAAAAGACGGCTTCAAGCTGATCGAGGTCCCGTACTCGGGGATGGAACACCAGAGCGCGGTGACCTACGGCAACCGTTTTGCGAACGGCTACCTCGAGCGCGACTGGACCGGCGTCGGCATCAGCACGAAGTTTGATTTCATCATCATCCACGAGAGCGGCCACGAGTGGTTCGGCAACGCGGTCTCGGCCGCGGATGTGTCGGACATGTGGATTCAGGAAGGCTGGACGACGTACCTGGAGTGCCTCTACGTCGAACGGTTGTTCGGCTATGAAGACGGCCTGAAATACACCAACGCGTACAAGACGAAGATCCAGAACCGCACGCCCATCATCACCGAGCGGGGCCTGCACCGCACGCCGCCGCAGGACATGTATTTCAAGGGGGCGTTGTTCCTGCACACGCTGCGGGGCGTGGTGAACGACGACGCGACGTGGTGGACGTTGATTCGCGACTTCTACCAGGCACACAAGTACACGAACATCATGACCGAGGACGTGGTGGCGTTTTTCAACGCGCGCCTCAAGCGGGACCTCGCGCCGGTCTTCGATCAGTATCTGCGCCACACCGGGCTGCCGTCGCTGGAACTGGACTTCACGACCACGCCTGAATCCGTCCGCTACCGCTGGAAGGCCGATGTGGCCGGCTTCAATATGCCCGTCAAAGTGGGCCGCCCAGAGGCCTGGCAGGTGATTGCACCCACGACCGAGTGGAAGACGATGGCGACCGCGATGGCGAAGGACGATTTTAAGGTGGCCACGGAGTTCTATTACGTCCTGGTGGACAAGCGCTGACAGGACGGGGAATTTATTATTTGTGATTGGTTATTTGTGATTGGTGATGGAGGGCACGGGCTTTAGCCCGTGCCTCGCGCGCCGGGCTGAAGCCCGGCGCCTCCGACCCCGGCGCTACCGTTCGAAGATCCTGACCCGGCGCAGGAGAAGGTCGCCGGCCCAGGTCAGCAGCGCGAACAGCACGAGGCCCGGCCACATGGCGCGACGGGCGGCGCGGCTGTCGGTGCCGGCCCGGCGCAGGGCGTCGGCATCAGGCGCCACCACGCCGCCGGTTGACGCCGCCAGCGACGCCAGCAGCGCGTCGTCCGGCGCGCGGAAGCGGTATTCGGCGCCGGCGTCCGGGACAAAGCGGCGCGAGAGTCCGGCGGTGGCCGGCAGGCTCGCGTCCAGCAGGCTCGCGGTAATCTCGTTCGTCGCGTCGGTGGTGAGGCGCGCCTCGTAGCGGCCCGGCGCCACCTGGCGCGCCACCAGGTCACGCACGATGCCGCCCGCGTCCACGCGCACGGCCGGCCGCAGCAGGTTCTTCGGGCGGCCATCCGGCTCGCGCGCGTCCACGATGACCGTTACATTGCGCGAGACACCCCGGGCGGGCGCCACCTGCATGTCGAGGGTGAACGGGGCAAACCGCTGCCCCGCCAGTTCGCGCACGATGGCCGAGAAAAAGGGCCCGTAGCCGCGCCAGCGGATCCAATCCGCGGCCCAGCGGTCCTTCACGTCCGACGCAAAGACCGCCGCCCGCCCCGCGCCGATGGGCCAGAACGCCAGCAGGGGATCTTCTTCTTCCGTCTGAATGAGTTCCAGCGCCGTGTCCTTCAGGACCGTGGCGGTGCGGCCGCGCAACTGCGGCGCGCGGGAAAAATCAATGCCCGCAAGGAACCCGGCGTGTTTCACGACGGGCTTGAGCAGTTTCTCGTCGAAGCCGGGCGTCGCGGCGTCCTTGGCTTCCTTCACGAAGATCTGCGGCACGTCTTTGGGATCATCGGCCGCGTAGCTGCGGCCCTTGCCCCACTTCGCGATGTTCTGCAGGAGCTCGCGGTCCGCGGCGGCGCCCATCGCGACCGATGACACCGTCATCTTCTCGGCCACCATCTTGGCGATCAGGGTCTCGTAGTCGTCGGGATACGAGCGGCCGTCCGACAGCAGCAGCACGTGCTTTGCGCGCGCCTTGACCTTCTGCAGCGCCTGATACGCCTGTTCCACGGCCGGGAAGATCAGCGTGTGGCCGCTTGGTTCGATGCCGGCGATGGCGCGGCGGATGGCGTCGCGGTTCGGCCCCACCTGCCGCGGCGGCAGCGTCCACTCCAGGCTGTCGTTGAACGTGACGATGCCAAGTGTGTGCTCGTCCTTCATCACGTCCACCGCGGCCTGCGCCGACACGCGCAGCATCTCGATGTTGGTGCCCGCCATGCTCCACGACTTGTCGAGCACCATGATGAGCGCCACTTCCGGCTCGTCCTTGCGCTCGAAGGTCACGGGCAGCAGCCGTTCGAGCGGCGACTCACGGTAGCCGTCTTCGCCGAACACGGATTCACCGCCGGCCACCAGCAAGCCGCCACCGGACTGCTCCACCCAGTTGGCCAGCACCGCAATCTTCGGGTCAGGCAGCGCCGACCGCGCGAGGTCACTGAGCACCACCACGTCGAACTGCGCCAGGTCCTCCGCGGTGGCGGGCAGCCCCGCCACGGCACGCGTCTCCACGTCAAAACCTGACTGATCCAGCGCCGCGCTCAGATACCGGGCGCTTGCCGGGGTGCCTTCCACGTACAGCACGCGCGGGCGCGGCGCCACCCAGGCGGATTGCGTCAGCACGTTGTTCTGCTCGAGGGGATCGTTGGCCGAGGTCACGCGGGCCTCCAGCGTGACCGCGCCGGCGTCATCCACCGCGATGTCCACGATCACCGGCGTCGTGCCCTGCGCGAGTGTGACGGCCTTGGAGCCCAGCACCTTGCCGCCCGCGCGAATTTCAACCATCGCGCTCGTCTCGCGCTGCGATCCCACGTCGACCACCGCGGCAATCAGGCCACCGGGGGCCAGGCGCAGGGGCAGATGCAGCGCCTCCACCCACGTGTCGCCCAACTCGCGCGGCGCCAGCGGGAACACATGCAGCGGGATGCCCGCGGAGACCAGCTGCGTCACGGCGGCCGACACATCGCCAGTGGTGGGCCGGCCGTCGGAGAACAGCACCAGCCGGGGCACGTGGCCGGGCGCCAGTTCCGCGCGCGCCGCCGCCAGCGCCGCATCCAAATCACTGCCGCTGCGATCCACCTCGGTCTGCCCTTCGGCCGCCACCAGTTGCGTGAGCGCGGCGCCATCGGCCACCACCTGGGCGTGACGGGCGAAGGCGACGATGCGGAAGTGGTCGGGACGAAGGGTGCCGTTCAAGTCGGCGATGCGCGTGGCGGCCTCCTGCACGGACCGTGACGACACGCTGTACGAGACGTCCACGAGGTAGACCACCGACACGCGGGACGATCCCACTTCGAGCACCGGACGCGCCAGCGCCACCGCGAGCACGACCAGCACCAGCGATCGCACCACGGTCTGCAGCAGGTGCTGGCGCGGATTGAAGTTGGTGCGCGAGAACTTGCCCGCCGCCCACACCAGGGGCACGAGCGCCAGCAACCACAGGGCGGCGGGCGTGGTCCAGATTACCGACATGCCACAGTCTCCCGGTTCGCCATCACACGGTAATCCTTCGGCGCCAGGTCCACCACTCGACGAGCGCGCACGCGAACGCGATCGCAATCAACATGGGCCACCAGGGATCGTTCGCCTGGGCCGCCGCGGTGTCGGACAGCGTCTGGGCCGTGAGCGACGTCCGCTCGACATTCGAGACCTGCGGGTCGCCGACGTTGACCGCGAGCGCGCTGCGCATTCCGCCGCCCTCGGCCAGGTACAAGCCCGGCGTCGTAATGCGGGCCAGCCGCGTCGCGCCGAACGTGGTGACCTCCACGCGCCGCCCCTCGGGCGAGGTCAGCCGCGACACCACCGCCTCGAGACCGACGACACCGGGACGCACCTGATCCCCCAGCGACGGCCGCGCCAGCCATTCAAGCGCGTTCACCACGAGGACGGGAAACGCGGGCTGCAACGCGACGTTGGACTCCGCCTCGGTGAATCCAAATCCCAGGACGACCCGGCGGTAGTCCACCGTCTCGGCCACGCTCACGAGCGGCGTGCCGGTCGCCGACCGCGCAATCGGCGTCCAGGCGGCGGACTCCACCGTCCGCGCCCGTTCCAGCGTCACGGTGGAAGGGTCCACGCCGCGCAGCACCGGATGCGCCAGCGAGGTGGTCCACGCCGGTTCCGGCTCCTGGCGCGCGGTTCCCACCCACGGCGCCGTGCGCGCCACATCCGGCGGCGGCGACACAAACAGCGCGGGTGTGGCGGGCGCTTCCGCGGGCACCCAGTGGTCAAACACGACGACGTGTTCCGGGCCCGTGCGCGGCTGCGCGTACGCCGCGGGCGCGATGAAGGTCGCCTTCATCCCCGGCAGGCGTTCAAACAGAATCTGCAGGAATCCGGGCGACGCGCTGACGACGGTGACGGCCAGGGGCTCGGCATCCGCAATCCACGCCACCGCCTCGTCGTCGATGGCGAGCGCGTTGTCCGGCGCGGTGATCCGGGCACGGACGCGCGCATCGCCGGCACGGCCCAGCGGGACGATCTGGCGCACGGCTTCGCCAGGCGACAGGTCGATGGACGTGTCGGCCACCGAGACGGTGCCGCGGGTCACGACCAGCCGCACCGGCTGCGCGGTCGTGCTGTAGTTGGCCAGTTCGAGGTACGCCTCGGCCTGCGACTGGGGATCTCCGCCGGCGTGGGTCTCGAAGGCGGTGATCGCCACGTTGGGCGCCGGCTCGAACACGGGTTCCACGCTGACGCGCGCGCCGCCGGAGGCCACATCCCCGGTCGGCCTGGGGATCGTGCCGTCGGTGATGAAGTGGACCACGCTTACATCGGCGAGCCTCGGCCAGTCGCCGCCCTCGCCGCCCGAAGGCACAAGCCGGTCGAGGGCCGCCTCCAGCAGCACGGCGTCCGTCGTCGGACCCTCCACCAGGCCATCCGCGGTGGTGGCCAGCGCCACTTCATCCCCGGCCGACGACGCGATGAGCGTGCGCGCGCGCGTCACCGCGCGCTCCCACCGTGTGCCGCCGCCCGGCATCAGTGTCCCCATGGACCACGACGAGTCGATCACGATCAGCCGGCGGCCGCCGCCCGCGGCGACCACGCTTGGCGCGGGCCGCGTGAGCGCCAGCATCAGCATCAGGCCCACGGCGATCGTGATCAGCCACGACACGGCTTTCCGGATGCGTTCCCAGAGCGTCTGCTCGCGGGTGACATCGAGGACCTGCGTCCACAACATGAGCGACGGCACGTGCACCCGCGGCGCGCGGATCTTCATGAAGAAGAGCCACGTCAGCACGCCCGCCGTGAGCGCCAGCAGGCCCCAGGCCTGCCATCCCGCCATCGCGCCGAAACTCATGCGACGAACCGTCCCAGCCGGAAGGTCTGCAGGATGATCTCTTCGACCGGGCGCTCCACGTCGGCGCGGATGTAGCCGATGTTGTACCGGCCGCAGAACTGGTGCAACGCGTCGGTGTGCGCCTGCCACGCCTTGCCGTACGCGACGGCGAGCGCCGGCGTCACTTCCACGTCGCGGACCTCGCCGGTCTCCGTGTCGACAAACTTCACATCGCCCAGCGCGCCGGGATCCCGGTCGGCCTCCGACGCCATCTGCACCACGTAGACGTCGTGCCCCCTGGCCTGCAGCACTTTCAGCGCGCTCTCGTAGCCGTGGGGATCAAGGAAGTCCGAGATCACCACGCTCAGCCCGGGACGCCGGCCGCGCGCCGCGAACAGCTTGAAGGCGTCCGCCAGATTGGTGCGGCCGCCGGTCTGCATCTGTTCCAGCATTTCGAACACGCGGAAGATCCGGCCCTTGCCCTGCCCTGCCGCCCGCTCTTCGCGCATCGTCTCGTCAAACGGCAGGATCGTGACGCGGTCGAGGTGCGCCAGGCCGATGTAGCACAGGGCCGCCGCAATCCGGCGCGCCTGATCGAATTTTTCGGCCTCCGCCATCGACTGGCTGGCATCGAGGAACAGGTAGATCGGCAGGTCCTGTTCTTCGTCGAACAGGCGCAGCAACAAGCGCCCCAGCCGCCGATAGGCCTTCCAGTCGATGTGCCTGAAATCGTCGCCGGCCGAGTACGGACGTGTGTCCGCGAACTCGAGCCCGCGCCCGCGTTTGGGCGCCAGTCGATCGGCTCGAGCCTGCCCGGCGAACGCCTTCTTCGAGACGACGTGCAGGTATTCGAGCTTCTTGAGGAAGTCGGAGTCGAAACTGAGTGCCACGAGCGTGTTGTGCCGCCTAGGCGTCCACGGCCATGCCGGCGATCAGTTCGTTGACCAGCACGTCCGTGTCGACCTGCTCGGCCTCGCCTTCGAAATTGAGCAGCACGCGATGCCGCAGCGCCGGCAGCGCGACCGCGCGGATGTCGTCGGGCGACACGAAGGCCTGTCCCCGTGTGAGCGCGTGAATCTTGCCCGCCAGCACCAGCGCCTGCGCCGCGCGCGGGCTGGCGCCGTAGCGCACGTACTTCCTGATCATCGGCGTGGCGTACGGCGAATGCGGATGGGTGCCCAGCGTCAGGCGAATCGCGTAGCCCTGCACCGGCTTGGCGATCGGCACCAGGCGCGCGGCGTGCCGCATCTGCAGAATCTGGGGCGCGTCCACCACCCGCTCGACCGTGTCGGACGTCGCCTGCGTCGTGCGTTCCAGAATCGTGTGCATCGCCGACTCGGTGGGATACACCACCTTGAGCTTGAAGAAGAACCGGTCCAGCTGCGCCTCAGGCAGCGGGTACGTGCCTTCCATCTCCAGCGGGTTCTGCGTGGCCAGCACCAGGAACGGCTGCTCGAGTTTGTAGGTGGTCCGGCCGACCGACACGCTCATTTCCTGCATCGCTTCCAGCAGCGCCGACTGGGTCTTGGGCGTGGCGCGGTTGATTTCATCGGCCAGCACCACGTTCGCGAAAATGGGTCCGGGCTGGAACTCGAAGAACGTGCCGCCGGCCGTGTGCTCCTGCACGATGTTCGTGCCCACGATGTCGGCCGGCATCAGATCCGGCGTGAACTGAATGCGCGAGAACTTCAGGTGGAGCACGTCCGACAGCGTGTGCACCAGGCTGGTCTTGCCCACGCCGGGAATGCCTTCAAGGAGTACATGGCCGCCGGCGAGCAGGCTCGTGACCGTATTGGCCACCAGCTCTTCATTCCCGACGATGCGCCGTCCGACTTCCCGGGTGATCTTGACGAAGTGTTCCTGAAAGTGATCGATGTGTTGTTCAACAGTTGTGGTCATTGGCGGCGATCGAAGTAACGCTGAAGGAGCGACCGGTGGGCCTCCGGAACTGGAGGCGGCAGGGCCGCGCGACTGCGGTCAAACGAGGTCGGCGCGGCCACGCGGGAAAACCCGACTTTGGCCTGGCTCTGCTCGGTCTTGCGGCGGATGTCGGTGTCGACGGTCTGGCCAAGCAGGTCGGCCTGGGCCTCGATCAGTTCCTGGCGAAGCGCCTGCTGCAGCTGGGTCAGGTTCAGCGGACCGTCGCCGCCCTGGTTGCCGCCCCCACCCGGTCGCGAGTCGCCGCCCATGGCGCCGCCGCCGCCGTTCATCATCTGGCCCTCGGAGGCGTCGGACGCCGCTTCGCGCACCATCTGCATGCCGGCGGCCTGCGCCATCTCGGCCTGCTCGGCCTCGCCGGACCCCTGGCCCTTTTCGCCCGTCTGCTCGGACGCGGCCTGGTTGTCCTTGTTGGTTTCGCGCTTGCCCGCGTCGGCGTTCGCCAGCCGCGAGGCCAGGTCGTCAATCGACCACCGGACATCTTCGGGCAACCCGGCCGCGCTGTCGGCAAGTTCCTCGGCCTTCTTGGTCAGCCGATCGCCTTCATCATCGCTGGGCTTGTCGCCGCCGGCTTCCGCGTTCTTCGCCGCGTCCCCCTTGCGCGCCGCCTCGTCGGCTGCGGCGGCGTTCAACTTGTCGAGCAAGGCGCGAATCTCATCCACCTTCAGACGGGCGGCATCCGCACTCAACTCGCCGCTTTCGATGGCGGCCAGCAACGCGTCGATCTTGGCCTGAATGTCGGCGGGCAACAACTCGCCGGTCGCCATCGCGGCATCCGCGGGGATCAGCCCCTGTTCTGCCAGGATCGCCGTGCGCGATCGCGGCCCGATGACCATCGCCATCACGGCGACCGCCACGAGTGCGCCGCTGGTCATCCACTGACGCGCGGCGTGCACCGGCGGGTACAGGCTCGCCCAATCCGCCGATCGAACTCTGGACGCGGCGTGCGCAAGATGGAAGGTGGTCCACTGTCCGGGTTCGGGGTCCCCGGCCACGCCGGCGCGGTCATGTCCGGCAAACCAATGGGCGCTGTGCAGTTCACCGCCCAAGCTGGCGCGGGCATCGAGTTCCGCCGCGGCGGCGTCGGTCACCTGCCGATCGCGGCGGCCCCACCAGAGGGCGGCGACGAACGCGATGGCGGCACCCAGCAGGCAGACGCCCGGCACCACCCAGGACCATCCGAACCAGCGCGCGGCCAGGGCCGCCACCAGCGCCACCACGGCCGCGTACGGCGCAAATCGCGCCACCCGCGCGACGGTCTCGCGCGATCGCCGCAGGCGATCGATGGTGGCAACGTCGGCGCGAAACGAGGGATCCGGCGAGCCGGAGGGCACAGGCGGCGTCATGCGTGTTCTCTAGCGTGCTTACGATATCCGAGAACACTTCATTTACGTACACGTTGTGGCGAACGGCCCTGTTTACTGGGCAAACAGGCCCTCAACCGCCTGCGGCCAGCTTCAGATCCTGCGTCTTCTTTTCACCATCCGCGAGCGACAACCGAATCGCCGCGGGCACCAGGTCCTCGAGGAACTGCCGATTCTCGAGATCGCCGGGCTCGAGCCGTGTCACCGCGGACACGTAGTACTCGCCGGGCGGCAATCCGATCACGGTGAATTTGCCGTCCGACGCCGGCTGGGCCTGCACCACGCGCCGGGAACCCGCCCCCCAGAACGCGCGCTCCACCGCGTACACCACGATGGGGAACGCGCCGGTGGGCCGGCCCGCCACGTCAATCACGGTCCCGGACAACTCCGAGGGCCGATCCGTCAGGGTCACGATCACGCCGGTCACGGGCACTTCAGACTGCACGTCCACGCCGACGTCGGCCAGGTCCTGGTCGCGCCACCGGATCGACTTGACGACCCAGCCGCTCGTGGCCGCCGGCATACCCGGGATGAGGGTGTTCAGCCGCATCGATTTGCCGGAGACGGCGACGGCATACTTGCCCGGCACGAGCCCGCGCACCAGGAACGTCCCGTCGGCATTCGCGCCGCCGGTGGCCGTATTCAGCATCCGGCTCATCATCGCCGTCACGGGGTCACCCGACGCGGGGCGCGAGACGGCAACGCGCACGGCGGAGACATCCTTCGGGATGCCGCCTCCCTCGAAGACCACGGTTCCCTCAACCGTCAACCCCTCGCGCAGTTGCAGCATGAGCGGGCCCACGTCCTGGCCGTTCACGCCCAGCGTATCGGCCGCCCACAACGTGGCCGGGTTGGCGGCGCCGCCACCCAGCATGCCGGCCAACGCCCCTGCCATGGCCATGGCTTGCAGGGCGGTCGCATCCGCTTCCGTCGCCCCCGGACCGTCGGGCCGCCGGGGCGTCGCACGCACCATGAGGTTGTACTGCCCCGGTGTCACGCCGGCCAGGGTGAATCGGCCGTCGCGCCCGGTCGCGCCCCGGCCCCCCGCCAGCAACAAGCCGAACACGTCGCCGTCGCCCCCGCCTGCAGGCTCAAGGGCCACGGACGCGCCCGCCGCAGGCGACCCGTCGGGCATCAGCACGGTGCCCGTCACGGTGCCGGTTGGCACGAGCGCCAGGGCGAAGTCCACATTGGATCGTTCTCCTCCTGCCGACAGGGAAATCACCGCCGCGTTGGAGACAAACGCCGTGCCCGGGAAATACACCGCGCTGTAGGTCACGGTCGGCCCTGGTGGCGGTGGCGCGTCCGTGGCCGCAGCCGCCGCCACCAACGCCCGTGCCTGCACCAACTGCTGATCCGCCCAACGCACTTCGGACTCGGTGACCTGGCGCGTGGTGGCGTTCAGGCCGAGCATCTGGAGGAGTTGCGACCGCGCCTGCACGACGTAATCGCCCGCCGGCAGCCCGAACACGCGATAGCCGCCCTGGTCATCGGTCTGCGCCGGCACGGCCACCGTCGCGATCTGGCGGCGCCCGTCCACCAGGCGCGTCCGCAGGACCTGAATCTGCAACCCGGCGGCGGGAGCGCCGTTCGCGAAGCGCACCGTGCCGGCCACCACCGCGCCGCGAGTGATCGGGATGCGCAGTCCGTCCACGCGCTGGCCCTCGGCCACGGCGATCGGGATACCCTGTGAGTCGCCGGGCGCGCGCGACCCGTACACCGACGCCACCCACGCGGGCTTCTGTGCCACCAGCGTGTAATTGCCCGCCGGCAGTCCCGTGAAGGCAAACCGGCCTTCGTCATCGGTCACCGCCGTGCGGGGCACCACGGCCTGCCCCGAGGCCAGCATCACGCTGACACGGCGCACCGGCTGCTGACTTTGCTGAAGATCGGGTGCGGTCACCACCACGCCGGCGACGACGCCGGTCCCAATCGCCATCACGGCCGGGCGATCCCGGGTCGGCGCCTGTTGGTCTCGCTGCACCTGGGCGGCCACGGCGGCGCCGGTCAGCACCACGACGATCGCGGCGAGCCCCCGCGCGCTCATCGCACCACCTGCGCCAGCTTGAGCGACACCGATCGCGTGTCGCCCTCGATCAAGGTCACCGACGTCGCCGCCCGCGCCAGCGCGTCGTAGACCGCCGGATTCTGCAGGTCGGGAATGTCGGCGTCCGTCACGGCCACGATCAGGTAGTCGCGCGCGGGCAACCCCATCATCGAAAACGCTCCGGAGGTCTGGGCGCGCACATTGCGCAGCACCCGCTGCGGCATGCCGCGCGTGATCCACTCGCGATACGCCGCCGGAAACACAATGACCGTGCCCTCGACGCCCGCACCCGTGCCACCGGTCACCGTGCCCGAGACGCCGGTCTGCCGGTCGACCGCGGTGATGACGACGTTGCCGATGTTCTCCGCGCTCAGCTCGAACGGCTGATCCAGGGCGTCAACGCCGTTCACCATCGCGGACTTGATGAACCACCCGGGCAACCGGCCCACCGGATTCAGGAAATACTGACCTGCGGGATACCCCGCGGTGACAAAGCTGCCATCGTCGCCCACGCGCGCGGGCCGCAGCGCGAGTGGGGTCCCGACGATCGACTGCAGGGCCACCGTGAGCCCCGTGGTGGGCGGCACCGCCGCGCTGCCGACAAAATCCACGCGCCCGGAGACGGTGGCGCCGGTGGACAGCGTAATCACCAACCCCTCCACGGCACGTTCCGCGGAGACCGGCACGTCGGCAAACAGTGTGAGTGCGTCCGACGGCGTGGCCGGACCGCCAAACCTGCCGGCCATCATCGCCCGCAGTTGCGGGTTGTTCGCGATGGCGGCGGGCATGGGCGGGGGCGGCGTCTTCAACACCTTCGCCACGTACGACCCCACGGGCACACCCAGCAGCACAAACGATCCATCAGCCGCGGTGGTGCCGCGCGCCACTTCACTCACGGCGTCAGCGGTCAGCGCGGCGCCTGCGGGCAGCAACCTGACCTGCAGATTCGGAAGCGGACCATCAGGTCCATTCACCGTCCCGCTGATCTTCACGGTGGGCAACAGCGGCATCCGGACGTCGATGCCGTTGCGAATCTCGCCGGATCCCAGCGCCACCACCGTCGCGTCGCCGATCGTCCCGGCCGACGGATAAAACTGCGTGACGTACGCCGCCATCCGGCCATCGCCGCTCACCACCGGCAACGCCCCCGAGGACGAGCTGATCAGCGAATCCCCGACACGCAGGCCCACGCCACCACCCGACCCCATCCCCGCCGCGGCGGCGCCCATGACCGACGCGGACAGCAGCTCGCCGCCCATCAGGCTGTTCATCGCCGCATCGAGCACGGCTGCCGGCATCGTCATCTGTGTTTGCGGCACCGCCACCACGTAGTCGCCCGGCGCCAGCGCCGCGATTCGATACACACCGCGGTCATCGGTGCGCCCGGTTCCGCCGAGCCCGTACCGCGGGCGCCCGCTCGCGAACGAACGCCGCAACGCCTGCACCGTGATGTTGATCGCGGGCTCGTTGGCTTCATCAGTGACGATGCCGGTCACGACCGCATGTTTCCAGAGCCGCACCACCGCTTCCACCACGCGGTTCTCGGCGGAGATCACGACGGGGCGCCCCGCGGCGATGCCGGGCGCCGTCTGGCCGTAATTGCCGTTCAAATACCCCGGCGCCTGCACGCTGATCTGGACGTTGCCGGCCGGCAGGTCGCGCACGACGAACCGTCCGTCAGCGCCGGTGAAAAGCCGGAGCCTCCCCCCGCCGGGAGCTCCCGCGCGCCCGGCCGGTGGCGCCTGTGCCGCGCGCATCATGACGGTCACCTGCGCATCGGAGACGGGTTGCCCGCCGGCCGCATCCACCACCCGCCCCACGATGATTCCGATGGGAGCCGCGGGCGTCCCCGCCGGCGCGCCCATCTGGCCCGGCCCCGCGCCCCGCTGGCCCGCGTGAATGCCGCCGCCAGCCAGCCCCACGAAAAGTCCCACTCCGACAGCCGTCATCCAGATGTGCATCGCCGTGCTCCTCAAGAAACTATACGGCGCGGCGGCCCGCCCGGTGCCCGGCCGGTGGCGATTCGTGTACCACCGTCTTAACCATCTCTTTACACACGTTTACAAGGAATCGCCGACAAGAACGGCCCGGCAGCGTCTAAGCTCGGCAGACAGGGTGGGACCGACGATGGCACACAGCACATTCCGATCACGATTGACACTGGCCATCGCGGCCGTCATCACCAGCATGGGCGCCGCCGGCGCGGCAGGCAACGGACAGATCGTGGTCCAGGCCGGCCAGCGCGGCCAGATCATGACCGAGATGCTCGGCGCAGG
The DNA here is from genome assembly GCA_024653875.1 of Acidobacteriota bacterium. Taxonomy (GTDB): domain Bacteria; phylum Acidobacteriota; class Vicinamibacteria; order Vicinamibacterales; family SCN-69-37; genus SYFT01. The sequence continues at coordinate 501 of JANLHE010000462.1, read as the reverse complement.
GGGCACGACCACACCCATGGAGGTGGGCACGGGCGTCCTCGTGGGCCGCGTCGTGGACTCGGACGGCGCCAGTCCGGTGAGTGGCGCAATCGTCACGCTGAGCCTGCCCGGGCACACGCCCATTCGGGTCCTCGCGGATGGGCAAGGACGTTTTGCCTATCGCGCGTTGCCCGAGGGACGTTTTTCGATCAGCGCGAGCCGCCCCGGGTACGTGGACGGCGCGCACGGCCGGCTCCGGCCCGGCGGCACGCCCCAGCCCGTGGAACTCACCAACAGCCAGCGCGTGGGAAACATCACCGTGATGATGTGGCGCCACGCCGCGTTGGCCGGCACGGTCGTGGACGAACACAACGACCCCGTGGTGGGCGTGGCCGTCAAGGCGCTGCGGCGAGACTACGTCGCGGGCCGCCGCCGGCTGACCGACATCGGCGCCGACAGCACCGATGACCGCGGGCAGTTCCGCATCGGATCGCTCGAGCCCGGCGAGTACATCGTCGTGCT
>JANLHE010000457.1 GCA_024653875.1 Acidobacteriota bacterium | reverse complement strand
TTGTCGACGCTGGCGGCCAGCGCCACGTATTCCAACGAACGAATCGGGCGTGTGCGTGCTGCGCCGCGGGCCGGGAGGAGCCGACGAGGGCCAAGGCGAGGACACCGGCCGTGAGAACTCTGAAAGGCACTTCTGACAATACCCCTGGGCGAGGCTGGGTGTTTCAGCAAATAGAAAAAGGCCCGAATGGGGAGCCAACTCCCCACCCGGGCCCGGTCTTGCGGTCTGTCGTCCTACCAGTTGATACGGAAGACGATCTGGCCGATGCGGCCACCCTGGTCGTTCGTGGTGTTCTGGTCCCGGTAGCCACTCTGCACCCGGAACGTGTCAGAGCTGGTGTTGGGGTTCGGGTCGAGCTGGTGGTTGAAGTTGATGTTGTCGAGCGCGTTCAGCATTTCGAGGTTGAGTTCGATGCTGCCGCGGCTGAGGAACAGGAACTGCTTCTTGATGCGCAGGTCCACACGGGTGAAGAGCGGCCCGTTGATATTGATGTCCGGTGCGTTGCAATCGCCGCGATAGATGGCGATGCAGTTCGCGTCGCTCGACGGCTTGATGTAGCGGCCCGTGGGCACGCCCAGCGCGGTGCTGTAGCCGGTCGCGGTCGTCGGGTCGCTGCTGAAGGCCCGGCGCGTGTTGTCGATAATGTCCTGCGGCATGCTCCAGACCGTCGTGGTGCCCGTCGCCGCATCCTTGTAGATGCGGATCTTGAACTCGCGTGACAGTTCATCGGCCGTCATGCCGACGAGCTTGACGTTCGTCAGCCGGAAGCGCGACGTCTGGACCCGGGCGTTGCCTGAGAATTCCCAGTTGCCGAGGATGCCGTTGAGGATCGGGTTCATGTCCGTGCCGAAGCGCCGGCCGCGGCCCACGGGCACTTCGTACGTGAAGTTGCCCTTGAACTCGTGCGGCACACCCGTCGAGTCCACTTCCATACGGTCCAGACGGATCGAACGGTTCGTGAGGCCCTTGCGGATGCCGTACGTGTAGTTGGTGCTGACGAGCAGCCCCTTCGACAGACGCCGGCGCAGTTCGACCTGCAGGCTGTTGTACCGCGTGCCCTCGCGATCGACGACGACCCGGGCGCCGCCAGCCGCCGGGTTCATGGCCCAGAAGTTCACCGGCAGGCCCGCCGCGAGGGCGTTCGCGCGGAAGGCGGTCGTGTCGAGGGCCTCCGCTGCGTCCGCGACCTCCGGTTCGAAGACGCTGAAGCGGCTGTAGAAGGCGCTGTTGCGGTACTGGCTCGCCGTGTAGCGCGCGGGGTTGGTCACGTCCGCGCCCGACCGGCCACTCAAATACGCCTGGTGGATCGGCAGCGGCGAGGTGCCCGCCACGCCGGTGTAGGCAAACGTGTTGCCTTTGCCGGCCGCGATGTTGGCCGCGAGATTGGCGCGCGCGAGCAGAAACTCGTCGTAGAAGCCGTTCTCGAAAATCACGCGCTCGTTCCAGTTCTCTTCCGCCCAGCCGTACTTATTCCTGTTGCCGACGTAGCGCACTTCAAGCGCCATGTCGTCACCAATCGACCGCTGGAAACCCACCGAGTAGGAATGCACGCGCGGCGTTCGCAGATCCGCCTGGAAGATCTGAATCGACTGCGCGGTGGTCGCGAGCAGCGGATAGACCGGCGCCTCCGGGAAGGCCGGTGCGCCAAGACGGTTCTTCTGGCTGTAGAGAATCGGCCAGCTTTCACCAGGGCACACCAGGCAGAAGCCGGTGGTGGCGTTCCGGTTGGCGCTCAGCGTGCCGCCCGGGTTCGAGCCGACGCTTCCGGTGAAGCGATCGAACCGCTCAACGTTGTAGGTCATTGAGTAGCCGGCTCGCACGGTTGCCTGTTCGGGACTGCCGAGGATCGTTCGCAGGAAGCCGTCCTGCACGTTCGGCCGCCACGCGATGCCCGCGTTGTAGCCGAAGTTGGTGTAGTTCGTGTTGAAGGTCTTGCTGCCGGGACCGTACAGCTGGTACGCGGGCTGGGCCTTGCCGGTCAGCGTCCCGGGCTGGAACAGGTTGCAGGCGCGGCCGTCGGGGCCGGACCCGAGGCCGGAGATGCCGCACAGGTCTTCCATGGTGGATGTGGAGAATGTGGGAGTCACGGCGGTGAAGGGCAACTGCAGATCCCAGCGCACGCCCGCATTGAGCGTGAGCGTTGGGCTGACACGCCAGGAGTCCGACGCATACGCGGCCATCGAGTACTGCTTCGCCTTCTGGGCCAAGTCGCCCAGGTACACGTACTTACCCGTGGAGGCGTCCAGGCGCGCCGTGCCGTTGATGGACGCAATTCGGCCCGTGAGCAACGCGTACAGGTTGCGCGCGTCCGTCAGGTTTCCCGACGTGGCGCCCGGGAATGCTCCCCCGGAAGCGGAACTGAACAGAGACGCTGCCGGGTCGAAGGTCGTGTTGAATCCGATGTTGACGATCGGCACCGCGTCGTAGCTGTTGAGGCGATTGTGCACGCCGGAGAATGCGCCGCCCAACGTGAAGCTGTGCGATCCCTTCAGCCAGCTCAGGTTGTCGCTCACGCTCCACGTGGTCGTGTTGCGTGGCGCGGAGTTGCTGCGCGACGTCGCGCCGGTAATGAGCGCCGTGTTGCCATTTTGGGGTATCCCGAGGCTGTAGCCGCCCTGGTCCGCGAACATGTCCGGCGTGACGTTGGAGAAGAAGTCGTTCGGCGACCACTGCCAGCCACCCTTGAACTCATTGACCATGTTCGAGGTCAGCGTGGACCGCACACCCAGCGAACCGGTGGTGCGATAGGAGTTCTGCTGGCCGTAGTTCGCAAACCCAGGAAAGCGGACTTCAGTGTTGTTCAGCAGGTCAGGATTGCTCTTGAACCGCTGCCAGTAGTAGGTAGCGGTGATCCGGTGTTTGTCCGTCAGGTTGTAGTCGATCCGGCCGGTCGGCGCGTACTGATTGAACGTGCCCGCGGCCTGGAACCTGTACTCATTGACGTTGCGGTTGTTGGTTTCGCTGATCACGCCCGTCGTCGCGGTCGCCGCCTTGATGCGGGCGATGAGCGCCATGACGGTCGGATCGGTGGTGGCCAGTTGCCCGTTGGCGGCCGCCAATTGCAGCAGGTCGACGGTCTGTTGCGTCGTGACGCCGCCAATCGTGCGGTCGTAGGTGAAGATGCCCGCCGCCGCCGAGTCCTTCAGGATCGTCCGGGTTCGCGTAATGGACGTCGGCGTGAGCTGGACCTCCATGTTGAAGAAGAAGAACGCCTTGCCGCGGCCGTCGAAGCCCGGCAGCACGATTGGACCGCCGACGCGGCCGCCGTAGTTGTACAGCTTGACTTCGTTCTTTGGAAGGTTGGCAATCTCGTTGAAGAAGTAGTTCGAGTTGAAGCGCTCGTCCTTCCAGTAGAAGTACCCGCTCGTGTCGAATTGATTGGAACCCGACCGCGTGACAAACGCGATCTGCACCGAGCCGGCGCCGGCGCCAACGCCGGGCACCGCACCGGTGACCGTCACTTCCTCGACGGCGTCCATGCGGGGCGTGACCATCGAGAAGAAGCCGTCAGTCGACTGCAACTGGTTGCCGGTGCCCACGCCGTCAATCGTGATGTTGACCGTGTTGTTCGGCAGGCCGTTGATGAGCGCGTTGCGCGGACCGCCCGTTGACGATACGCCCGGGAGCGTGGTCAGCGCGTAGAGCGCGTTGCGCGAGACCAGCGGGAGTTCCGTCAACTGCTCGGTCGAGAGCGTCGACGACACCGTGGACGACTGGGTCTGAATCAGTTCGGAGCTGGCCTTGACCTCGATTGTCTCGGAGAGGGCACCGATTTCGAGCCTGGCGGTGATTTCACCGGGTCGTGACGCCAACAGGCGGACATCGTTGGCCACGTACGTCTTGAAGCCGGTGAGCGAGACGGTCACCGTGTAAGTGCCGGCCGTCAGGCCGGGGAACGAAAACTGTCCGGTGGAGTTGCTGACGGCTTCAATGCTGACGCCGGTCGCGTTGTTCTTCACGATGACCGTGGCGCCTGGAATGGCGCCGCCGTCCGCATCCACGACCGATCCCGACAGGGACGAGGTCGAACTACCCTGCGCGAAGGCAGGGGTGCTGGCGCAGGCCAGCAGCAGGGCGAGTAGTGCAAAACGAATCAAACGAGCTGTCATGGACTTCATCCTCCAAACCGCATCCGCCCCGGGCAGGGTGCGGAACGATCCACTGTAGAAGTTTGTTCGGCGGAGAGTCAAAGTTACTCTTACTCCTGCGGGAGTATGTTTGCCTTACCTGACCGTCGCGATCTTTCGCAGCGTGCGCACGACGCGCCCCGCCAGCTGCCCCTGCGCGGCGACGATCGCGCGGACGATGTAGTCGCCCGGTGGCGAGGCGCTCGTGACCATGCGGCCGCCGCCGTCGAACAGCCCGATCATCGCGGACTCGAGGCCGGTCGTGCCCGGGGCGTCGCGCCTGCAACTGCGGCCGCTGGCGCACGATGGCGCCGGGCCGGCTGACGCTCACGTCGTACCCGCGCACGGTCTCGGGCGATTCCGACGGGTCCGGCTCGATGCGCGCGAGATAATAGCCCGATGTTTCCGCCGCGATCCGCGGCAGCGCGCGGTCCTGCAGGTTGAGAATCGTCGCGCCGGTGACGCCCGTCAGGTGCTCAAGGCCCGCGCGGCCCGAGTTGTCCGCGCTGAGGTCGGGGATCACGATGTACATGTGCGCGCGGGACTTCGCGACCGCCGCGCCGATGTGCTGGTAGTGCTCGGTCAGCACTTCACACCTGCCGATGGGGTTGAACATCGGATTGCCGTCGACGCCGGCCGGCCGTCCGCCCGGCCAGAACCAAAATAATAAATAGCAAATCACCAAATAGTAGATCGCACCCTCAGTCCCCCCTCAGGACCGTCAGCGGGTCCAGCCGCGTGGCGCGGAGCGCGGGAATCAGGCACGCGACGAAGGCCGTGCCCAGGATGACCGCGCTCACAAGGACGAGGGTCGGCGGGTCCGTCGGCGACACACCGAACAGGAGCGTCTGCAGGTACCGGGCGCCGGCCAGCGCCCCGATCAGTCCTCCGGCAAGGCCCACGCCGGCCAGCAGCAGCCCCTGCCGCAGGACAAGCCACAACACGCCGCCGCGCGCCGCGCCCAGCGCCATGCGGATGCCGATCTCCTGCTGCCGCTGCGTCACCAGATACGAGAGGATGCCGTACGTGCCGACCGCCGCCAGCACCAGCGCGAGCGCCGCGAACACGCCCAGCAGCACCATGAGGAATCGGGGCCGCGCCACCGCCGCGCCAAACACATCGTCCATCGTCCGCAACCGCACGATGGGAAGCGTGGCGTCGAGGGCGCGTACCGCCTCGCGAATCTGCGGCGCCACCGCGTCAAGGGGCAGCGTCGACCGCAGCACCAGATTCAGGTTCGAGGGCGCGAAGCCCGTGATCCGCGGCAACTGTAGAAGCGGCGCGCCAGCGTCTCGTTGATGAGGACCACGGGCCCGCCACCGGCGTCGGCGGGTTCAAACGCCCGGCCGCTCACGATGGGAATGCCCATCGTCTCGAAGTATCCGGGCGTCACCGTCTGGTAGTAGTCCACGTTCTCGGCCGGGAGCAGCGTGGCTTGTGTGCCGGAGGCACCCATGGGCGGCGGCGTGATGTGTTCGAAGTCCGTGTCGTTGGCGTTCACCGGACGGTTCGGCGGCAGGCCGGTCATGCCTCCCACCGACTGCACGCCCGGAATGGCGCGGAGACGGGCTTCGAGAGCCGCATAAGACGCCATGCGCCGCGGGGCCGTGTAGCTCGATACGGGCAGGACCACCCCGAATGTCAGCAGCTGCGCGCGATCGAATCCGGTGTCCACGCGCGTGAGGTTGACGAAGCTGCGCACCAGCAGCGCCGCACCCACCACCAGGACCACGGCCAGCGTCACCTGCGAGACCACCAGCGCGCCGCGCAGCGCCTTGCGCACGCCGCTGACGGTGGTGCCGCGGCTGCCGTCGCGCAGCGCAATCGACAGCCGGCTGCTCAGGTGCATCAGGGGCGCCAGGCCGAAGACAATGCCGGTGATCGCGGCGGTGGCCAGCGTGAAGAGCAGCACCTGCGTATCGAGGCCGACGGACGCCGAGCGGGGTATCGCGTCGGGATTCACCGACAGCATCAGTTTGAGACCCGCCCACGCCAGTCCGACGCCGACCGCACCGCGAATTCCCGCTGCCGGCTTTCAGCCCGGGCCAACAGCAGGTTGGCGAGGTTCGCGCACGCAATGAACAGGACAAAGACGACGGTCGCCTGCAGCACGAGGAGCGCCGTCTGAATGGAACCGACGATGTCGTCCTTGAGCGGGTCGAGGCGCAGCTGGTGGTTGGGCACGCTCGGCACGTGCCCCTGCGGGACCATCGTCCGCCATTGCGCGACCAGCCGGCCGGTGTTCGCCTTCGCCTGGTCAAACGTGACGGTGTCCTTCAGCCGGCCGACCAGATACAGGAAGTGCCCGCCGCGACGCCCGGTGAACGTGGCGGGATCGATGGTCTGGGGCTGCCACAGCTCCACTTTCTGATCGTGCACATCAAAGCCGCGCGGCATGACGCCGATGACTTCCGTGGAGGTGCCGTCAATTTGCAGCGACCGTCCGACCACGGCCGGATCGGCGCCGTAACTGCGCTGCCAGAGTTCCCACGAGAGGATGGTGACCGGCGCGGCGCCCGGGCGGGCGTGACCAGCGCGCGCACGGGGCGGCTGGGCGGATCGGTGCCCAGGTTGGCGGCGTTCACCGAGTACCCGCCGACCGATGAAAACGCCTGGGTGTTGTCCC
>JANLHE010000456.1 GCA_024653875.1 Acidobacteriota bacterium | reverse complement strand
CTGCTGGTAACGCCTGAGATTGCCCGCAGGCAACTTGAGGCGGAGGTCGAGGTGCCCGGCCTACCCGGCGGGTCAGCGAAGCCTGTAGGCGTTACAGGTAGCGGGTACTGGCGGCGTTCCCGCCGGGACCGGTGATGGAGCAAACCCAGTGCCGGCCGTGCGGCGCTTTTTCGGAACGGTGACGTTGGATCCGGAGCTGTTCAAACTTCTCCCGTCACAAGTGCGCCGCGTCGTCCAGGCCGGCCCGGGCACGCTGAGAACTTCCCGCGGCGGGAGGTAATTCTTACACTCAGGCCCAGACTGGAGGTCTGGTTCACACGCGGCGACACGCGGTTCTGCCTCGACTGCCGCCATCTGGCTGATAGTCCCACCACCCCCAGGGAGGATGTAGACCTGATGAGACGTACTCAGAGCGTCGTACTCGCTGTCCTGCTGCTGGCCCCGGCCTGCGGCGTCACGCGGCCACCCTTCCCGCCGGTGCGCAAGTCAAGAGCTACGATCAAGCGGTCGCGCTCATCGCCCCGGCGTATCACGGCCTGCTGGCGCGCGCCCCGGACGTGAGGCGGCCGGGGGCGTATTGTTGTCAAAAACTTGACAGCTCGGCTACACTGCCGAGCATGGCGTCCGGGCTGACCCAGCGGGAGTTCGCGTTTGTGACGGCGTTCCTCGGGCCGGCGCGTGGGAACGCCACGGAAGCCGCCGCACTGGCCGGCTACGCCCGCACGCGCAAGGCGCAAGGCGAGGAAGGGTATCGCCTGCTGAAAAAACCCCACATCCAGCGGGCCATTGTCGCGCGGCGCACGATCGTGGAGCGCAAGGCCATCGCGGACGCGGACGAAGTAGACACGACGGTCACGCGCATCCTGCGGAGTCCGGCAGAGACGACCCGGGACCGCCTGCGGGCGGCCGGCGAGCTGAACAAGGTCATGGGGCGGCATTCGGTGACGCATCATGTCCAGGGCCGGCTGAGCCTGGAGGACGCGCTCGACCTGGTCACGAAGAAGCGGGCCACCCTGTGAGTCTGGAGGACCGCCGAGGGGCGCTGACCCAGTGGCGCGACCGCAGGGGAGCCCTCCCTCGGGCGCTCACCTGATCAAGCGCATCCTCCAGGGTCAGGCGTTGCTTGAAATGATGGACCTTGAGATTGGCGAGACATCAGCAGCTCTCTGCCAGTAGGTGGGTGACCAGGGGCAGACCTTGCACCGCAGCAGGGTGCCGTTTGTGCCACAACAGTGCCCCAGGTTGATTGCTGCCAATTGCCCATCACAAACCTCTCCAGCAATTCCAGTGTCCCGGCTCTCTGTAACGGAGTGAATGTTCTTAGGGGCATTCTTCTCTAACGGATCAGAAGAACGTTCACATGGTGTTACAGCGTTACCTGTTACGGGACACTGGGACAGTGGAACTTCCTCACGAGAATGCACAGAAGTCGATTCCAGCACCGTGATATCGCCCGGGACACTGGCGGACTGTCCCGATTCGGTAACGCTGCGAATGTCAGAGCCGAGGGCGTACAGTCGGGCTCTGTGGCGACCGTGCTCAACAACGAGGACCCCAGTCCTGGCACCGATGAGCAGGGCCTGCTCGACGCTGGCGCGTGGAACACGCCCGGCAAGGAGCCGCTTGATGCTCCGCCCAGATAACGGCGCTGGGGCGTTCACGAGTGCGTTGCAGACATCAGCGACCGCCGCGTTGCCTGCGTCTGCCTGCTGAGTGTCTCCAGCGGGGCGGTCGGGCTCGGAGGCGCTGCGGTGCTTACGTACCCGTTTGCGGGTGTTGGCACGGCGGCGTTCCAGCCGCCGCTGTTCTTCCGCGCCAGGCGTCCACCGCGGGACCGTGTCCACGAGCGTGATCAGGTCGTCGGCGGATTTGCCGCCTTCCAGCCAGTCGAACACGTCGCCGCCCGACGGCAGCCCTGCGAGGGTGACCACCTTGACCGCGATCGGCTCATCCGCATTCGCCGCGTGTGTGATGGCTGCGACGACTTGGGCATGTGCGGCCCCGGGGCGGTCGTTGTCAGGCAGGACGATCAACTCGCGGCAGCCGGCGGCCCACAGGGCCTGTGACCACTCCGGACTCCATTTGCTCGCGCCCGCGTACCCGCATGTGCCTGCGAGGTCGATATTCCAGAGACGGTCGGCTGCTTTTTCGCCTTCGACCACGAAGACGCGCCGGGCGCCGGCTAGCTCCGGTAGCCGATAGAGTCCGAGCGTGACGCCCTTGAGGTCATAAACCCACGCGCCCTTTGCTTCGGGGTTCGGACGGCGCCACCTGAAGGACTTTGGCTTGCGCCGCTGTTTCTCGGCGATCAATTCGCCGCGGGCGTCGTGGTAGGGGTAGGTATCGACGACCCGGGCGCGGGGCCGCGCGGTCGCCGGACCACTGAACAGGTCCGCCGATCGGAGGCCGAGCTTCTCCAAGATCGCATCTTTGCGGCACTTGGCAAAACAGTTCAGTAGGACCTTGCCGTCGCGGCGCGTGACGCCGAGTGACGCTCGCCGGTCAGTGTGGGCTGGGCAGGTGGCTCGAACGTGATCGTCTCCAGTGCGTTCGACCCGGCTACCCGCCGCGCGGAGGGCCGCAACGACACGCTCGAATGGGTCGAGTGGTTCACTCGTCACAAGGCAGCGCCGCCTGTTGGCGCCGTTTCCAGGCTTTTACTCGGCAGCCGGGGCGGCAGTGGAACTGCGTCGTCCGCATCGGACTGAACGGCCGACCGCACCCCTTGCAGCGGGGCAGGCCGTTAACGGCTGGTAACGCCTGTGCCTCGGGATCGGGCGCGCTGCCGGGGGTTCCTGTGGCTGTGATACCCGGCTCCCCATGCGGGGAGCCGGCCTGATGGGCGGCCATGGGATCTACCGCCCCGCCAGAAACTGCCGGATGGCGTCTTCGGACCAGGCGATGCGGCCCGGTGACAGCCGCGTTGGTTCCGGTAACTCCCCGCGCCGGCGCAGCCGCCACAACGTGGTTGAAGAGAGACCGGTCAGTTCGGCAACCTGGTTAGGTGAGAGAAACCGATCTAGAGGACGAGGCGAGACCGGGGTGACTGAAGGTGCATGAGGTTCCATGCCAGCGATAGTCCCGCAGGTCGCCGCTTCATCAAGAGTCTTGTTACCAGAATCAGAAACAATAGAACACTCAGGTCACGCGACGCGTGTGGTGGGCCTGACCGAGCACGCGAGATTCGCGCCGACGTCCTTCTCGTTTGAGGCGTTTGTTTCCCTCACTTTAACCGCTTCCGCGCACGCGCCTGTGGTGGCGCTGGACACCGCGGAGCTTCGAGAGTTGGGCGCAGCGTGAACGTATGACGGAGGATGTGAGGGCTCGCGCCTCAGCCTCCGCCACTTCTGGTGCGACGCCCTCGGCGATTCGCTGATCTCGATGGTCGTCACGGAGCGCTTGCTCGTCGGTGAGCCGCTCTGCGGACGAGTTGGGGAGTCTTCCCTCCTTGTACGCCTGGAGGTACGTGGCTTTGATGTGCTCGATTCGGTAGAGCCATGCGAGGGCGTCCTCACGTCTCCTGCGCCGGCGTCGCCTGGCATCAGGGTCCCGTGGGAGATTGAAGGCTGTGCGTATCTGGCCCTGGGTCATGCCGAAGAGAGTCCACTTCGGCCTGCGGCCCCTGCGCTCCCGCATGGGTACCTCGCCTTCGGGCTGTGGCTCGACAGGGCGGAACAGGGTCGCCCGGATGCTGACCCACGATACCAGCGTGCCTGCGAGGCGCTTCCGTGCCACGGTCATCGCGGCTGCCTCCTTCGGATCGGCACCACGGCCGCGCCGGTCTTCGGTTGCTTTGTCAGGATTGCCGTCAGCGCCCGGTCCCACGCTTCCAGCGCCATGCGCTTCTCGTCGGCGTACGTGTGTCGGTCATACACCCGTGTCGCGCGTGCGCCGCCTTCCACATGGTTGAGCACTTTGGCGATGTGGTCCCTCGGGATGCCCGCAGCCGCCATCCGCGTGGCCGCCGTGCGGCGCAGATCGTGGCCCCTGAAGTCGACCGTGAGGACACGCGCAATCGCCGCGGGGGCCTTCTTCGCGCGATCGAGAAGTGAGGCACCGCGACCGACGAATACGAATTCGCTCTCTTCCTTTTCTTCCTTCTTTTCCTTCTGCTGCGCTCGAATGATTGCCTGCGCGCGCGCCACCAAAGGAACTCGGTGTGGCTCGCCGTTCTTGGTATCCGTACCCGGGATCTCCCACCAGCCGGCGTCGAGATCGACGTCAGCCCATTTCATGCGAATCGTCTCTCCCCCTCGCTGTGCCGTGAGCAAGCGGATCTTAAGCGCCGCCGCGAGACCTGGGCTGACTGGACAGATCGGATCATTCGCGGGCCCCTTCGCGCCCTTGCGGCCTGGCGCAGGCCGCTCGGCGGTCGTGGGTGCGTGTTCAAGCACGCGCCAGATCCGCCGAATCTCCTCGTCAGTCAGCACGCGCTCACGGGAGACTTCGCGCGCAGGTTTCGCCACCCGCGCTGCGGGATTGGCTTCGATCCAATCGTGATCGACGGCGAAGTTCAACATCTTCCGGACGACGGCCAGTAGCCGATTCGCCATGATCGGCGACCCCCGATCGACGACTCGGTCAAGTAGGAGCCGAACGTCCCGCCGGGTGAGGCTGCGGACGGATCGAGGTCCCCACGTCGGCAGAACGTCGGCCTCCAGCAGGCGCTCGTCTTCGGCTGCGGACCGCTTGAACTTGCGCGCGTGTTTTTTCAGGTAGTCATCGGCCAGGGCCTTGACGGTATCAGCCGGTGCGGTCTTTGCGGCCTGGCGCTCTGCTGCGGGGTCCTTACCGTTGTCGATCGCACTCTGCGCGCTGCGCGCGCGGCTGCGGGCCGCCTTGAGCGATACGGCCGGATAGCACCCGAGTTTTAGCCGGCGCCGGCTACCGCCAATGCGGTACCGAATGGCGAACTCGATCCGTCCGCTGGGCAGCACGCGCACCAGTAGCCCGCGCTGCTGTGCGTCCCAAACGTCGAAGGCCGTGGCGCGCGGCCGCAGCGCACGGACGTGGGGATCGGTAAGGGCGACCCGTTCAGCACGGTTCGGTCGCCCCTTCTCGCCTGGCGTCGTCGGAGGCTCCATGATCGCCATGGGTCCATTGTGGGTCCAAGCGCCCTGCAATGCCAAGAAATATCCTGAAAGTGGATGCGATCGAAAAATGCCTGTAAATGAAGGACGGATTTGAGGTTAGAGCGTCTCAGGCAATTGCACCTGGTTTCAGGTGTTTGCGAGTTTTCTTGACTGGGGGTCAAGGGGTCCCGAGTTCGAATCTCGGCATCCCGACCATTTTTCTTCCAGAAGGCAGCCCAACAGGCTGCCTTTTTCATTTTCTACGCCTCCTCACATCTGATCGAGAGCCGCATCCGCAGGTTCCCGTATCGACGGTATCCAGCGGTCCCGTCCCAAGGACGCCTGCCGCGCCGGCGCGGGCACTATTCCGACCAATTAACTCGGGGGTCGACCGCCTTCGGACGGTCTCTTTCCCTTCTCCGGTATTGACATGATAGACACCCCCTCCGGGTACCCCTACAGTGAGCCATTCGGTGTGGAGACGCGCGCCAGCCATGTCGGCTGGGGCTGTTTTCCGGCCGGAGGATGGAGGGGTCATATGGATCGTTCAGCGTGGCGGGCACTTGGAATTGTGTGCCTGGCGTTGTCCCTCGGAACCAGCGCGTTTGCGCAGGCTACGACATCGCTGTCAGGCGTTGTCAAAGACTCGGCCGGAGGCGTCATTCCAGGCGCCACGGTGGTCGTGACGGAGAACAGTACCGGCACCAGTTATGAAACCGTGACCAACGCCACGGGCGTGTATTCGATTCCCGGCCTGCAGGCCGGCACCTACACCGTCACGGCCTCGTTGACGGGGTTCAAGACGGCGCAGGTCAACACCGTCCGGATTGCGCTGGACACCCCCGCCGCGGTGAACATGACCCTGGAGGTCGGCGCGCTGACCGAGACGGTCAACGTCACCAGTAGTACGGAACTGGTGAACACCCAGACGGCCACGGTCGCTGCCACGCTCAACGCGGATCAGCTCAACCGGATGCCGACGTCGTCGCGCAACGCGATCAACGCGGTGATGTTCCTGCCGGGCATCAATACGGCCACGACCAACCGTGAGTCGCGGGCGAATGGTCTGCCCGAATCGTTCGTGCAGATTACGATGGACGGCGTCAGCAACAACGACAACTTCAACCGGTCGACCGACGGCTTCTTCGCGTCCGTGTCGCCGCGTCAGGACGCCGTCGAAGCGGTCACGGTGACCCTGGCGGCTGGTGGGGCTCAGCAGGGCGGCAGCGGGGCGATCCAGATCCAGTTTCAGACCCGTTCGGGCGGCAATCAGTTCACGGGCAGCCTGTACGAGTACTACCGCAGCCCCGAACTGAACTCGACCTACTACTTCAACAAGATCAACGGGCTGGCCAAGAACGACGTCAAGCTGAACCAGTATGGCGGCCGGGCCGGCGGCCCGATCTACATTCCTGGCGTGCTTGATGGCCGTGGGAAGGCGTTTTTCTTCGCCAACTACGAGGAGATCCGGTTCCCGAACAGCTTCACGCTCACGCGCAACGTGTTGCACCCGCGCGCGGTGGAGGGGCTGTTCCGCTACAACTCCGGCGGAACGGTGCGGGAAGTGGACGTGCTGGCGCTGGCGGCGGCCAGTGGGCAGATCGCGGCCAAGGATCCGCTGACGGCGTCGCTGCTCGCAAAGATTGCCGCGGCCACGGCGTCGACCGGCACCGTCAACGAGACGGCCGACCCGCTGGTCAACAGCTACGTGCACCTGAGTCCGAGCAAGCTGTTCGAACGGCAGCCGACCGTTCGGGTCGACTTCAACATTTCCGACCGCCACCGGCTGACTGCCACGTGGGCGTACATCTTCGCGGAGCGGAATCCCGACTACCTCAACAACGCGCAGCCGCGTTTTCCCGGCGCGCCGAACCACCGCATCTTCGATTCCACCCGGCCGCGGTACACGGCCACACTGCGGTCGACGTTGACCGCCAATCTCGTCAACGAACTGACCGCGGGCATCACCGCGCTCGGCGGGGAGTCGAACTTCGGCCGTGACGCCAGCAACGGCCCGCAGACGTTCGCGGACCAGGGCGGCTTTGCCATCGACTTCGACGACAACATCGGGCTGACCAACTGGTTCACCTCGAACTCGCCGTCGTGGCGCAGCGCGCCCACCTACACCGTGACCAACCGGGTCAGCTGGCAGCGTGGCAGCCACAGCCTGCAGTTCGGGGGAGAGTTCTTCCGGAACACGGCCGACGAGAATGCCAAACAGATCGTGCCGGGGATCGACATCGGCTTCAACACGCAGTTCGACCCGGCGGCCGGGCTCTTCACGACCGCGAACTTCCCGGGGGCCTCGAGCGGGCAGTTGACCGACGCGCGCGAGCTGTATTCCCTGCTCACCGGCCGCGTCATTGCCGTGACCGGGCAGGCGGCGCTCGATCCCGACACGAACCGGTACGTGCCGTTCGCGGCGCGGACCCGCGCCGGGCGCATCGACATGTATTCCGCGTTTGCGCAGGACTCGTGGCGTGTGACCCCGACCCTGACGCTGACGGCCGGCCTGCGGTGGGACGTCCAGATGCCGTTTGTCGCGCTCAACGACGTGATGTCGGCCGTGACGATGGACGACGTGTGCGGCATGTCCGGGATCGGCGCGAACTCGACCGTCTACAACCGCTGCAATTTCTTCCAGCCTGGCGCCAACTCCGGCAAGCAGCAGATCGAGTTCGTGCAGTTGACCCGCGGCACGAATGGCTACAGCACGGATTGGAACAACATCGCCCCGTCGGTGAGCGTGGCGTGGCGGCCCAACGTGCAGAGCGGCTGGGTGCGGACGCTGCTGGGGAGTCCGGAACAGGCCACGCTGCGCGCCGGCTGGTCGGTGGCGTACGAGCGGCAGGGCATGGGCCAGTTCACGAATGTCTTCGGCGCCAATCCGGGCAGTACGATCACACTGACCCGCGACACCAACACGGGGCTGGTGCCCGCGGGTGAGGCGTGGCCGGTGCTGCTGAGCCAGACCGAGCGGCTGGGCAACGCGGCCTTCAATGAAACACCGGTGTTCCCGATTCTCGCGCGACCGAATCGAGCCGACAGTCTGACGGCGTTTTCGCCAGACATTCAGATCGGCCGCGCCATGACCTGGACGGTGGGTTTCCAGCGATCGCTGGGCGACGACATGGCGATGGAAGTACGGTATGTCGGTACCCGAGGCGACGACCAGTGGTCGACGCTCAACTACAATACGATTCGCGGCGAGAGCCTGCTCAACAACGGGTTTCTCGACGAGTTCCGGCTGGCCATGACCAACCTGCAGGCCAACAACGCGTCGGGTGTATCGAGCCGGTCGGGGTCGTTTGCCTACTTCGGGACAGGCAGCGGCACCAGCCCGCTGCCGATCTACCTGGCGTATCTGAACGGACGGACGGATCCGACCAACCCGTCCGCGTACTCCGGTGGCACGAGCACATGGCGTTCAACGACCTTCGCCAGCCGGCTGTCGGCGGCGAGCCCGAATTCGATTTCGGCGGCCAACGATCTGAACGGCAACTCGACGCGGCGGGCCAATGCGCTCAAGGCGGGCCTGCCGGCCAACTTCTTCATTCCGAACCCGGCGATGAACAACGTCAACGTGCGCGACAGCGGCGCGTTCAGCGACTACCACGCCCTGCAGATCGAACTGCGACGCCGGCTGTCGCGCGGCCTGTCGGCGAACGTGAACTACCAGTACGCGATCGAAGGCGGGTCGGCCTTCGACGGCTTTTCGTTCGGTCGCACCATGGAGAGTTCCGCCAATGTCCGGCACGCGTTCAAGGGGCAGTTCGACTGGACGCTGCCTGTCGGCCGCGGCCAGCGCTTCGGCGCGAATATGCATCCCGTGCTCGATGCCATCATCGGGGGCTGGAGCGTGAACGGCGTCGGGCGCGTGCAGGCGCGAACGCTGGACTTCGGGAACGTCCGGCTGGTCGGCATGACGACGGATGAGCTGACGAAGATGTACAAGTTCTACCGGCGCACCAACGCCTCCACGGGCCGCGTGGAAATCTGGATGTTGCCCGAGGATGTGATCCTGAATACCCGGAGGGCGTTCAGCGTGAGCAACACGACGGCCGACGGGTACTCGACCAGTCTTGGGACGCCGACCGGCCGCTACATCGCGCCGGCCAACTCGGCGACGTGCATCCAGACGCGGGCTGGCGACTGCGCGCCACGCGCCACCTTGATTCGTGCGCCGTGGTTTACCCGGATCGACATCGGCGTGACCAAGCGGTTCAATATCAAGGGCACCACGAACATCGAGGT
>JANLHE010000454.1 GCA_024653875.1 Acidobacteriota bacterium | reverse complement strand
CGGCCACAGGTACTCCGTCACCAGCCGCTCGATCGCCTCGCGCACGGTCCGATCGCTCAGGCCCGTATCGGCCGCCAGCACGCGCCGCTCGACCGCCAGCGGAGCCGCGAGACGGAGCCTGAATAGCACTGCCCGACAGTCCGGATCCGTCGGCTGCTCAGGCTGCCACCTCGCGCCGTCCGGGAGCGTGGCCTGCACGTAGGTCCCGGTCACGGGAGCCGCCCCTCCGGAAACTCGTGCCACTCGCGGCCGTCGAGCTTGGCGTCTCCACCAGGATGAACGCCCCCCCACTGCTTGAAGAAGAACGGCACGCGTGCCGCCGCACACTGGGCCCGAAGCGACCGCGCCCAAGAGGGATGCATGGGCCTCGCCTTCGGGCCGCTCTCGCCGCCACAGATCAACTGGTCGAGGCCCATCATCCAGTCCGGAGACAGGTACACCGACCCGAGAAGTGGTTCGCAACTAAGGAAGCGCACGGCCGCCGGCGTCTGGAGCAGATGCGGGATGCGCTCGTCGGCGGCCTGCTGGTCCTCGACACTCGTGCCGAGCCAGACGTTGCCGAGGGGCCAGTGCTCGATAACCCAGGATGGCCAGTGAAACGCCCCGTCTTCGTCATGGCCTGCGAGGGCCTGAAAGGGCTCAGCGGCGTCGAGGACGAGGTCAACGAACGCATCTTGCCCGAGCAGGTGCGCCATGCGCTCCGGCCGTTTCGTGAGCACCTGGAAGGTGTGGCGATCAGCGAGGGCCATCACCGCGAAGACCTGGGCGATGAATGCGTCGGGCACGCTGTCGTGGAACAGGTCGCTCATGCTGTTGACGAAGATGCGCCGCGGCTTCCGCCAGCCCAGAGGGATGGTCAGGCGCTCTGGTAGGCAGCGGACGACACCCGTCCAGTTGAGCGAGTTGTCGGCCAGCTTGCGCGTGAGCCCCACGTAGGCGGGCTGGCGCATGTGCTCGTTCCGAAACGCCTGGCGGATCGCGTAGCAGTTGCGACAGCCCTCAGAGACCTTGGAGCAGCCAACAACGGGATTCCACGTCTCGTCCGTCCACTCGATGGCGGTGCTCACAGCCGCACCCGCTCGATCACGTTGCCCATCTCGCGCCAGCGCTTGAGCATCTTGGCCGCCTCCTGGCGCGTGACCTCGTAGAGGTTCCAGTGGCCGCCGTCGAACATGGCCTCAATCAGGCCAGGACGCGAGTAGATGGTCAGGTGGCCAATCACCGTGTCCGGGTCACCGGGGAAGCTCGCCAGATAGCAGGTCACGGAACCCGCCCCTCTGCCTGTGCCAGCGCGTCGTAGCCGTCCAGCACGACCTTGAGATAGCACGCATCCGACTCGACCCCGTCGTCGCCACCCAGCGGGTACTCGCTCTCCAGCAGGGCCTTCAGAGCCGCGTACAGGACCGGCGCCGCCGACGCCAGGATCACGCGCGGGCCGCCCGGCTGCCGCACCGTGCTCACGGCGTCCACTCCCAGAGGCCGAGCGCACCGCGCGCCACGATCGGCATGGTCAACGGCTCCACGTCGCCGAGCAGCCACATCCAGCGGCCGGGC
>JANLHE010000453.1 GCA_024653875.1 Acidobacteriota bacterium | reverse complement strand
AGCTCCAGGTTCTGCTGGGCCACCTTCAGGCGCTCGATCGCGCCAATCAGGTTCAGGTAGGCGGACTGCACCTGCACCCGCGTCACCACGATCTGCTGTTCCAGCTGCACGTCCGCGATCTGGCGGTTCCGCTCGGCCGTGCGCACCTGGGCGCGCGAGAAATCAATCTTGAACCCCTCCAGCAGCGGCTGGCTGAACGCGAAGTTGAGCCCGGAGTTCAGCGTCGGGTTGAAGCGCGAAAACGCTTCCGTGGACTCCGTGCGGCCGGCGTTCCACCGCACCTGAAACGCCGAGCCGAACCACGGCAGCTGCTGGTTGACCGTGCTGCTGACCAACACCGCCCTGCTGGTCACCGACGAGGCGCTGCCTTCAAAGACGTTGGTGGAGGCGCGCTCCGTGGAACTGCGCGAGAACGACGTGCTCAGCGCCGGGATGAACGCCGATCGCGCGCTGGCCAGGTTCTCGGCCGCGATGTCAGGCCCCAGCCGATCCGCTTTCAGGCCGAGATTCGACTCCAGCGCCATTGCTTCCGCCTGGGCCATCGAGAGCGGCAGGACCGGACCCGCCGGCGGGGCCTGCTGGGCCGCGGCCGTGGCCGACAGAAGTCCGAGGTGGGCAACGGCCGTCAGGGCCACAAGACCTCGGCGGATCACAAACAAGGGGCTGCGGGTCATCATCGTCACATCTCTCCGTTCCGGCCTTTTGGACGAACCGCCGGCGGTCGGGGTTCGCATCCGTTCTATACTACGCGCCGTAAATCCCGGTTCCCGCTTCCGGGACGGTCTCGTCCCGGATCGCGGAGTCCCGGAGGCATTCGCAGCAGGAATTGGCCGCGAATTCGCCTGTTTCCAAAGAGAATGCAAACCATGCGCCGACTATCCGTCCTGACCGTTCTCGTCCTTGCCGCCGGCACCTGGCTGCTGGCCGACCAGCGGGCCGCCGCGCCCGCCGCCACACCCGCCGTGATGCCGTTGACCGTGGATTCCATCATGCGGGGTCCGGCGCTGGTGGGGGCGCCGCCCAGCAACATTCGCTGGTCGAAGGACTCGTCCAAACTCTGGTTCAACTGGCAGAAGGCGGGCCAGGAGCGCAGCGCGACGTTCGTCGTCAATCGGGACGGGACGGTGATGCGCCAGTTGACCGAGGAGGAAGCGCGCACCCTGGACGTGCCGCGGGCCGGCCGGCCCGACCGGACCGGCCAGCGCCTGCTGGCTGCCGAGTCCGGCGACCTGGTGATGTACGACGCCGCCAGCGGCGCGCGCACGCAGTTGACGCGGACGTCCGCGTCCGAATCCAACCCCAGATGGGCCCGCAACGACACGGCGGTGACGTTTCAGCGCGAGGGCAACCTGTGCCTGATGACGCTTGGCGGGGGCACGGGGCCGAACTTCGTGCAGCTCACCGACATCGTGTCCGCCGGCGACGCGGTGCCCACCGGGGGCGCGGCGGCCGGACGCGCGGGTGCGGCGGGGCAGCGCGGCGGCGGCGCGGGTCGCGCGGGCGGCGCGGCCACGGCCGAGCTGACCGAGGCCCAGCGCCTGCTGCGCGAGCAGGAACTGCAGTTGATGGACTACCTGCGCAAACAGCAAGCCGAGGGACGCCAGGGCGGCGCCGGTGGCGGACGCGGGGGCCGGGCCGGGGGCGCGGGTGGTGGCCAGACGGCACAGGCGCCAATCGCGCGCTTCACGCTGGCAGAGCGCCAGACCGTGGCGGACCTGCAGCTCTCGGCCGACGAGCGCTACGTGTGGATCGGTGTGACCGAACAGCCGGCGGTGCCCGCGCGCAACCAGCAGACACCCGCGTGGGTGACGCAGTCGGCGTACCCGGAAATGTTGCCAGCCGTGCGGCCGAACGTCGGCGACGCGCTCTCCCTGCGCAAGCTGGCGATCCTCGACGTCAAGGAAAACAGACACGTGTGGGCGGACGCGGCGCCGTTTGCAGGGAACGAGTGGACGGCCGTACCTGGCGCCACGCCGGGACCCCGCATCGTGAGTTGGGGCCCCCCCGACATCTCGGCGGACGGGGCGTACGGCGTGATCGCCGTGCGCGCCGGGAACAACAAGGACCGTTGGTTTGTCACGGTGGACCCGGCGACCGGCGCGGCCAGGGTGCTCGACAACCAGCATGACGACGCGTGGATCCGCGAGCAGGGCATCGGCGGGGGCGGCGGCTTCGGCGGCGGGGGCATCGCCTGGTTGCCCGACAACAAGCGCTTCCTGTTTCTCTCGGAGAAGACCGGTTACTTACAGTTGTATTCCCTCGACATGAGCGCGGCACAGCCGGCGGCGAAAGCCCTGACGAGCGGCACCTGGGAAGTCACCAACGCGCAGCTGTCACGCGATCGCACGACGGTCTTCCTGCAGACCAACGAGGTGCATCCGGGGGAACGGCACTTCTACACGATGCCGGTGGATGGCGGTCCCCGCAC
>JANLHE010000451.1 GCA_024653875.1 Acidobacteriota bacterium | reverse complement strand
CCGTTCGCGCATTCGGCCACCACTTCCGCGCCGCCGATCGTCTCCAGGTGCTGGCGCACCGCCAGCCGCGCCGGCTCCTCGTCATCCACGATCACGACCTTCAGCACCTCGCGCACCTCGTTCATCATGTCCTCATGGCTCCTCGGTCAACGGCAGCGCCGGCCATGTGACCGACACGCGATACGCCTCGGGTGACGGCTCCACCGCCAGGGCCGCGCGCGTCCCGAAGGCCCCGCTCAGCCTGCGCCGCACGATGTCCAGACCGAACCCGGTCCCCCGCCGGCCGCCGTCCGGATCGCGCGGGTTGCTGACGGTCAGCCACACCAGATCGCCCCGGCGCCGCGCTTCCACTTCAATGGTGCCGCCGCCCAGGCACGTCGCGATGCCGTGCCGTACGGCGTTCTCCATCAGCGGCTGCAGCAGCAGCGGCGGCACCGCCACCGCGTGCAGATCGGCGTCCACGTCCACCCGCACACGCAGCCGATCGCCAAATCGCACCTGCTCGATCTCCAGGTAACTGGCGACCAGCGCCAACTCCCGCGCCAGCCCGATGCGCGGCACCGCGCCGAGCGTGAGACTGCTGCGCAGAAAATCGGCGAGCCGCTGCACCATCTCCCGGGCGCGCGCGGGATCGGGGCCGATGAGGCCCGACACGGCGTTGAGACTGTTGAAGAGAAAATGCGGATCCACCTGCGCCCGCAACGCACGCAGTTCCGCCTCTCGGGCCGCAATCTGCGACTGCAGCTCCCGCTGCGCCAGTGCCGAGGATTCCTCCAGCGCCTGCAGGGCGTAGTGCACCGTCACCGACAGCAGGTACGCCAGCGCGCCGAACCCGACGAGCATGCTGATGAACGACGGGGTGGCCGCTGCGTCCACGGGGACGCCGAACCGCCCGAGCGCCCGCCACCACCACCGGCCCGCGCTGGCCCACACCGACCCCGCCATGAGCGCCGCCACGATGGCGCTGACGCCCACGCGCCACGCCGCCGTACGGGCCAGCGGCATGGCGCGCGCCAGGAACAGCGCGGACAGCGACAGCGGCGCCGCCAGCAATCCCAGCGGCACGCCGAAGGCCAGCGCCAGCGGCCACGTCACCCCGAACACGTTGCGGGCCAGCAGCGCGAGCAGCGTCCCCACCAGCCCCCAGGCGACAAGATGCAGTTGAAGACGCCGGCGATCGCCGAGGATGGCCTGCATCGGCGCTATTGCGTCTTGATCTCGACGCCGCCCATCACCACGAACCCGCGCACGACGAGCCGGTTGCGCGCGTCCTGCGTCCCCGTGCTCTTGTCGTCCGCGCCGCCCATGATCGCCACCACCTGATTCGAGACGGCCCAGTCGGGCGGCACCGTGATTTCCACGCCGCCCCACCACACGAACACGTCGATGATCGCCTCCTGGCCCCCGGTGCCCGCCGACCGGAGGTCGAGTTCGACGCCGCCCATGATGGCCGTCAGGTCGGCCCGCCGAAACGCGGGCGACGCGTTCCGCCGGACCTTGCCCGACCAGAACGCAAACTCCGAAATCGCCGCATCCGCGCTGCTGGAGGCATTGGTCAGGTCACTGAGCCGATCGCCGCGGAACGCGCGCGAGATGATGAGCGCGCCCAACCCGACCAGGAACAGCGGCCACCAGCGATCAATGTCCAGCGTGACGCCGAAAAGCTCTTCGGCCGTGGTCCAGCCGCCGGCCACGATCAGCAACACCCCGAACACCTTGCCCGACGCGGTGTCACTCTGCAGCAGTTTGGCCAGGCCGAACGCCACGAGGATCAGCGGCCAGTAATGAATCACGTGACCGGCGTCCGCATAGCCGAGGTTGTCGGCGGTCAGAAGGAGGCCGAAACCGACAATCACCAGGCCGAGCACGACCTGCGGGGTGAGCCGCGCGGCGGCGCGTGCGGGGGTCATGACCCGGCCCCGACGATGAAGAGCGGCCACGAATCTCTCAGGCGCATCACGTCGTAATTGTGTGCCAGAAAGATCCCGGCGATAAAGATCAGGCCGATCACCACCAGAAGCACACCGGACAATACATCTTTGCGTCTCATCGGAGACCTCCAGTCACGAGCGCCCACCACAACCTGGCGGCCGCCATTGCCGCCAGGGCGCCCGCCAGCCCCACCGCCACCAGCCATCGATCCGTCCGCGTCACGACTGGAGATTACGCGCGGCCGCGACGCCGGCGCTGCAGGGTTTCGGCCAGTGGCGCCCAGGCGCCGGTGAACGCCGCCCAAAAAACCCCGTTACAATCAGGCCATGGCGTTTTTCTCACGGACCCCGCAGCCGGCACCGACCCCCGACGACAACCTCGCGCCGTCCGACGTGCTCATCTCCCTCCACCAGCTGGAGAAGTCCTATGCCCACGGCACCTCCCGCTCCTGGGTGCTCCGCCGCATCAGGCTGGACATCAAGGACGGCGAGTTCGTGTCCATCATGGGGCCCTCGGGCGCCGGCAAATCGACGCTGCTCCACATCCTTGGCATGCACGACAGCGCGTGGACCGGCGAATACTACTTCGGCGGCCAGCCGGTGCACCGGCTCAGCGCCAAGGATCGCGCGGCCCTGCACAAGAAATACGTCGGGTTCGTGTTCCAGAGTTATCACCTGCTCGACCACCTGACGGTCTACGAGAACCTCGACGTGCCGCTGTCCTATCGCGACATCAAGAAGTCCGAGCGCGACAGCATGGTCTGCGACACCCTCGACCGCTTCGCCATCGTTGGCAAGAAGGACCTGTACCCGAATCAGCTGTCGGGCGGCCAGCAGCAGCTGGTGGCCGTGGCCCGCGCGGTGATCGCCAATCCGAAGGTCATCCTCGCCGATGAGCCCACGGGGAATCTGCACTCCAGCCAGGGCCGCGAAATCATGGAGCTGTTCCGCAAGCTCAACGACGGGGGCACCACCATCATCCAGGTCACCCACTCGGAAGCCAACGCGGCCTTCGGGTCCAGGGTCATCGAACTGAAAGACGGATGGGTCGTCGGGGCGCCGACCGCATGACGCTCCGCCTCGCACTCGCGGGCGCCGCGCTCGCGCTGCTGGAAGCCTGCACGGGCACACCCGCGCAGCCGGTCAAACAGTACGAACTGACAGGCCAGGTGCTGGCCGTCTACGAGGCCCGGCAGGAACTGGCGATCAAACACGACGACATCGAAGGCTACATGCCGGGCATGACGATGAGTTTCCCGGTGGCCACGAAATCACTGATGGCGGGCCGGACGCCGGGCGAGCTGATCAAGGCCACGCTCGAGGTGGACGGCCTTGTGGGCCGGATCGTGACCATCACCCACGTGGGCAGCGCGCCGCTGCCCGACACCAACACGGCGGCCATGACCGCGGGCATCCTGGCCGTCGGCGACCAGCTGCCGGATGCGGCCCTGATCGATCAGCAGGATCGGCGGCGCTCGCTCTCGGAGTGGATCGGCACGCCCACGGTCATCACGTTCATCTACACGCGGTGCCCGCTCCCCAACTTCTGTCCCGCCATGAACCGCCACTTCGCGGCCCTTCAGAAAGGCCTGGCGGCCGACGCGACGCTGGCCGGGCGCGTCAAGCTCATTTCAATCACGTTCGACCCCGAGCACGACACCCCTGCCGTGCTCGCGGACTTTGCGGCCAAACACGACAGCGACCCGGCCGTGTGGACGTGGCTGACCGGCGACCGCGTCACCACCGATCGACTTGCCGCGAAGTTCGGCGTGGGTCTCATCCGCGAAGCGGACACGCCCACCGAGGTCATCCACAACCTGCGCACCACGCTGGTGGATGGCGCCGGCCGCGTGGTCAAGATCTACTCGGGCAGCGACTGGACGCCTGCCGCCGTGCTGGCCGACATCCGTGGCGTCCTGGCCAGATAGCGCGCCGCCGCGAGCGGCGTTCACCGCGGCCGAACGGCGGGTGATCGATCGGCTGACCACCCCGGCCGCCGTCCAGGCGTACCTCAACCGGCTCGCCTACAACACCGAACCGCCCCCCGGCGGACCGATGCAGCGCACCTTCCGGAGCGTCATCGCGACGCGCACGGCCCATTGCCTGGAAGCAGCGCTGACGGCCGCGGTCATCCTCGAACAGCACGGATACCCGCCCACGGTCATGAGCCTCGAATCGGAGGACGGCCTCGATCACGTGATCTTCGTCTACCAGACGCGCACCGGGTGGGGATCGGTGGCGCGATCGCGCGATCCCGGCCTGCATGGGCGCCGCCCGGTCTTCAGGTCCCTGCGGCAGATGGCCCTGAGCTACTTCGAGCCGTTTATCGACACCACCGGCCGCGTCAAGGCCTACGGCATGGTGGATCTGCGCGTGCTCGGCCGCTACGACTGGCGCGTGTCGCCGGGCAATGTCTGGAAAGTGGAGCGTCTGCTCTTCGAGATTCCGCACCGGGCGATCCGCTCGTCGGACGCCCGCGTGGATCGCCTGCGACGCCGGTACTTTGCCTTCCGGCGCGCGCACCCTGGCGTCAAGCCCGTGGCGTATTACGACCGGCGGACGTGGACGGAGATTCCGGTTGCGTTGCGCCCCGGCCGAGTCTCGCGTTAGAATCAGGGTTCTTGAGTGGGCGCTTAGCTCAGCTGGGAGAGCGCTACGTTCGCATCGTAGAGGTCGCGAGTTCGATCCTCGCAGCGTCCACCAACACTCGCCTATTCCGGTTCAATCTTCCGCTTCAGGTCATCCAGCAGCCCGCGCAGCCCCGCCACGGCGTTGGCGTGCGCTCCCAGGATCCGGTGATAGGCCTCAAAATCCAGTGACGCCGGCACACTGTCGTCCGGCAGCCCCTGCACCGCGGGGGCCATCTTCACCAGGGCCTCCGCCGACGTCACCGCCCCCAACCAGGCGTTCTTGAACGCCAATACCGCATTCGCTTCATCACGAGACATCACCACGCTCCAGGCCGCCAGTATAGCGGTGACGTCCTGCCAACCGAAGGCACTTGACATGACGTAGTACCGTTACGCCCCGCGGTCAGCGCGGGGCACCCTACAACGTCATGTCAAGTGCCTTCGGGGGTTAAGATGCATGTATGCGGGTCCAGCTCACGGTTCTTCTGATCGCCGGTGGTCTGCTGGCCGCAGCCCCCGCTCGGACCGCCGGCCTCGCCCAGGCCCCGCCGGCCGCGGAGCTGGCCCAGTCGTTACAGAAGCGTTACGCGACGATCAGGGACTTCAGGGCGGACTTTACCCATGAGGTCAAAGGCGCGGTCCTGCGCACCATCGCCACCACGGAACACGGCGAGGTCAAGGTCAAGAAACCGGGACGGTTGTGGATGACCTACACGGCGCCGCACAAGAAGTCGTTCGTGGCGGATGGGGCCTTCGTCTATACCTACAACGCCTCCGATCGCGCCGGGACGCGCGGGCCCATGCCGGCGGGCGACGACATCTCGGTCGCGATTCTGTTCCTGGCGGGTCGCGGCGATCTCGTGAAGGACTTTCGCGCGGCCATGCCCGCCGCGCAGCCCGCCGGCGAGTGGCAGCTGGTGCTGACCCCTATTAAGTGGCAGCAGGACTTCGCCACCCTGACGTTGGCCGTGGACCGCGCGACCCTCGCCATCCGCGGCATGACGACGGTGGACGCGCAGGGCGGCACGTTCATCCTCCGCTTCACGAACCTGCGGGAGAACGTCGGGCTCAAGGACAGCGACTTCCGTTTCACGTTTCCGAGAGGCACCCATGTCATCGACACCGGACGCGCGCAATAGCACCCTGACGCCGTTCCTTCGCCGCCGTGCGCCCTGGGCCGCGGTCGCGGTGGCGATCGCCCTGTCGACGGCCTGCGCCACCACGAGCCCCATGCGCCAGGCCCGGGCGGCGGAACAGTCCGAGGACTTCGACCTCGCGGTGGCGCATTACGCGCGCCTGGTGCGCGCCGAGCCCGACAACCGCGAAGCGCGCCTGGGCCTGGATCGCGTCAAGCTCCGCGCATCCAACGCGCACCTGGGCCGCGGCCGCCGCCTCTTTTCCCAGGGCCGGTACGACGATGCGGTGGTGGAACTGCAGCTGGCGTACGAACTGAACCCGGCAAACGGCATCGTCGAGAACGACCTGCGCGCGGCGCGGGCGGCACAGCGCGCCAAACTGGCCGCGCCGGCCGAGGGCGAGACCGCGCTCGAGAGCATCCTCACGCGCACGCGCAACATGCCGCCGGCGGGATTCGAGCTGCCCGACACACCGCTCCCCGCGTCAATTGATACCGGCACCCAGTCCACCGCGCGTCAGGTCTACCTGATGATCGGCAGCCTCGCCGGACTGAGCGTCGTGTTCGATCCGCAGTTCCAGGACGGCCCCGCGGTCCTCAGCCTGAAGAGCCCGAAGGTCCGGGACGCGCTGGACACGATCGCCCAGAGCACGCGGACGTTCTACAAGATCACCGGGCCGAAGACGATCACGGTGATCCCGGACAACCCGGCCAAGCGCCGCGAATATACCGAGGAGCAGATTCGCACGTTTTTTGTCAGCAACCTCGACATGAAGGAAGTGGTGGACCTGCTCCGCGTGGTGGCGGACATCCGCCAGATCCAGGCCGTCAGCACCAACACGGTCACCATTCGCGATACGCCCGAGCGCCTCGAGGCCGTCTCGAAGCTCCTGAGCGCGGTCGACAAAGCCCGGGCCGAGGTCATCATCGACGTCGAGATTCTCGAGGTGGACCGCACGAGCCTGCGCGAGTACGGCCTGCAGATCGCCTCACCCGACTCCACCGGGATCAGCGGCGCGATCGGGACCGAGGCCCAGCAGACGCTGCAGAGCCTGCGAAACCTCACGCAAGCCGACATCCTGGTGTCCGGGGTTCCGGCACTCTACTATCGCCTGCTCAAGACCGACGCCAACACCCGCACGCTGGCCAACCCCCACCTGCGCACGGTGGACGGCAGCCTGGCGTATGCCAAGTTCGGCGAACGGGTCCCGGTGCCCTCGTCGCAGATCGTGCCGCTGGGCCAGGGCGGCAATAGCCTGCAGGCGATCCAGAACGTCAACTACGAGAACATCGGCGTCAACATCGACATCACGCCCAGGTTCCACGCCAACAACGACGTGACGCTGGCGGTGAAGGTCTCGCTCAGCAGCGTGTCCGGCACCGGCTTCTCCGGGTACCCCACGTTCGGCAATCGGGAGATCTCCACGACGCTCCGGTTGCGGGACGGCGAGACCAACATCATCGCCGGGTTGATTCGGGATAACGAGCGCTCGGTGGCGGACGGCATCCCCGGCCTCTCGGACCTGCCGGTGATCGGGCGGCTGTTCGCGCGGAACAAGCGCGAGACCCAGGAAACTGATATTGTCCTCACGCTCACGCCTCACATCGTGCGGGTTCTGGAGTTGACCGAGGAGGACCTGCGTCCCTTCCGCATCCGCAGCGACGGCAGCGGCGCGCTCCCGGTGGAACTCACCCCGATTGCCCCGCCGCCCAGGGACGTGATCATCAAGTGAGTCCTCGCCCATGTCCATATTGATGACGCTCCGGATCGCGCTGAAGGCCCTGAACCGGAACAAGATGCGCACGACGCTGACGATGCTCGGCATGATCATCGGCGTCGGCGCGGTCATCACGATGGTGGCGTTGGGCAACGGGGCACAGGCGGCCATTGAGGATCAGATTCGCGGCGCCGGCACCAACATGGTGACCATTTTTCCCGGCAGTCCGATGACCATGGGCGTGCGGATGGGCGAAGGCCACTCGGCCCGGCTGATGCCGTCCGATGCCGATGCCCTCCGCGGCCTGCCGCAAGTGGCCTATGTCGCCGAGGGAGTGAGCACCCGGCAACAAATGATTGCCGGCAACCAGAACTGGAACGCCTCCATCGTCGGCACCGGCGTGGACTTTCCCATGGTCAAGTCCTGGCCGATGAAATACGGTTCGTTCTTCACCGAGCAGGACCTGCAGGGCGCGACCAAAGTCGTGGCGCTCGGCGTGAACGTGGCCGAGGTGCTCTTTGGCCCGGACGTGGATCCGACCGGCGAACAGGTGCGCGTCCGGAATCACGTGGTGAAGGTCATCGGCGTGATGGCGTCCAAGGGCTCGTCTTCGAGCGGCCAGAATCAGGACGACCAGGTGTTCATGCCGTACACGACGGTCCTGAAGAAGATTCAGGGTCAGCAGTACCTGCACTACATCGTGGCGTCGGCGGCCTCCGGCGATCAGATTCCCCAGACGGCCACGGCCATCACGATGCTGCTCCGGACGCGCCATGACATCGGCCCGGGCGAAGAAGACGACTTCCGCGTGCAGACGCAGGACGACATGGTGGCCATGCGCACGCAGACCACGAACACGATGACGTCGCTGCTGGCCGCCATCGCCGGCGTCTCGCTGCTGGTGGGCGGCATCGGCATCATGAACATCATGCTGGTCTCGGTGACCGAGCGCACCCGCGAGATCGGGCTGCGCATGGCCATCGGCGCGAAGGGCT
>JANLHE010000450.1 GCA_024653875.1 Acidobacteriota bacterium | reverse complement strand
ACGATTGCGCCGTGGGCGGTGGTCGCCTCGTTGCCCTTCGCGCCGGAGATCGTGCTCCCGGCCGTCCGGTACTTCACCGATCAGGTCAAGCTCGAACAGGCGGACTCGTACGGCTTCAAGGCGACATTCAACCCAACATTCCCGGTCGCGTCTGCCAACGACTATGGGTGGATGTCACCATGGAACTTCGGCCTGAATCAAGGGCCGATCGTGTTGATGATCGAGAACCAGCGCACGGGCCTGATCTGGCGGCTGGTGCGGCAGTGTCCCTACATCGTCCAGGGATTGCGCCGGGCCGGATTCCAGGGCGGCTGGTTATGACGGTACGGATTGTCCTGGCGGCCCGGAACCGACCCGCGCAGGCGCCGCGACGGCTGACTCCGCTCGTCCTCTTTACGATCGGACACTCAACGCGGTCGATAGAGGAGTTCATCCGTCTTCTCAAAGCGCACGCGCAGAGAGTCTGGACTGCTGCATTGAACTCGCAAAGCTGGAGCGCGTCGCGCTGATGTGCGCCGAAGCCGTGCCTTGGCGCTGCCATCGCTCACTGATTGCGGATGCGCTGCTGGCCAGGGGTGTCGAGGCGCGCGAAATCACCAGCGGCATTCGCGCACGCCCCCACGTGTTGACCGCGTGGGCACGGGTGAGGGGCGCTCAGGTCACTTATCCTGCCGAATCCTAGACTAGGCAGGCCAGGCGATCGTCAGGAGAAACGCGCTGTCTTCGAGGGCTTCAACGTCATGAGACAGACCCTGGTCCAATGCGAGCAGCGCCCCACTCCTGAGATCGAATGTCCGACCCTCCGCCCGCACCACGATGTGGCCAACCACCGTTTGGATCGAGATGCGACCCTTGGTCTGATGCCCCGGAACCCGCGCCCGTGCGCGCAGCGCCATAAGGACGATGCGGAGGTCGTCAAACTTCACGAGCGTCCTGGAGTTCTGCCCACTGGTCCACTCGGGTTCCCCGTGAAGCTGCTCCAGTTCCCTCATGAGATCGAGTTCGAGGAAGGGAGCGGCCATTGGCTGCGTGTGCGGTCTCCTATGACCGCGATCGTCGTCCGGCGCGTCTGACATCATGAACCTCCCTGTCATCTTCAACCAAGCGTCCGTGACCGGCGCGTTCCACTCGACATCCTCGCGGCCAGGCTGGTTATGACTGTCCGGATTCTCAGCGTGTGTCGGTCGTCCAGTAACCAGGTCGCCCGTAGTGTTCGTGGATTCCCATTTCCTGCTGACGGTCCAGATGCGCGACGGAGTCATAAGGGGGGGCGTCTTTCACCGCCTGCCGGGTCAAATCCACGGAGACCTTGCCATCGAGCCAGCTCACAGAGCTGATCCACCGCGGAGCAATCAGCACCTTGTGCCCCAACCACCAATTACTGGTGTCCACGACGAGGTATCGAATCGCCCAGGTTTCGTCATCGAGAAGAAAATCCTCCACATGACCGATCTCACCATCGGTCGCCTCGATGTGATGGCCGGTCACGGCTTGGCAGCTGCGCAAATGGGAATCGGCGGCCTCCTGCGATGCCGTCGCTTCCGCCGACCGCGCGGTCATATCCGCTTGCACGGCACTCGCTGACGTCAGGTAGCCCGGGTACGCACCCATCCCCCACAGGCCCACGCCACCCCAATAGTAGGGATATCCGTAGTAAAGGAAGTAATCGGCTTCGTGCTGTCGTGAGACCGGCTTCTGCGTGTCGATATCGGGGCTGCTTCTCACTCGCTCCCTCGTGAGCGCCACCGGAAGCCTCTGTGCCATCCAGTCGGGTCGACCAAGCGAGATGGGAGAGATCAGCACGCGCCGGCCCGACAGCCATGTACCGGTGTCCACGGCGAGATAGCGCATGACCCACGCCTCGTCATCGAAATAGAGATCGTCCACCTGCCCGATGTCACCGTCGCTGGCACCGATGGCGTAACCTCTCAACTCTTTCGCGCTTCGCAGCATCGCTCCTTCTTTCGCTGGGCCGAATGTCGCCACGCGGCATCTCGACGCGGCAGGCCCCATAGTGATCGACGATGACGCAATCGGACCGGCGCCGCTGTTCCATTGTGGACACACGGCGTTGGTCGGTCACGAGTCGATCGTCGCGTTCACCTCGGCGCCTAACAACACCGAGGCTGCCAAGAGGTACAAATACACGAGCACGACAATGGCCGCGCTGAAGCTTCCATACGTCACTCCGTAGTGCAAGACGGTGGAGAGCGCCCACGGGAACGCCACGGAGACAAGCGCCCACAGCGCTGCGGCCAGCGCCGCACCCGGCAGCAGTCGACGGAGCGGAGGGTGATCGCCGGCGGCGGCTTTGTAGACCGCCGACAGCATGCCCGTCAACAGCATCAGCGCGGCGGGGACACGAAGCCAGTCCCATACCGCCACGATGGCCACGTCCAGCGCCATCAGCCCTGCCCCATGCATGAGGGTCCGCGAGGTCACGACCAATAACCCGAGCGCCACGATCCCCGCGAGCGCGAAGACGGGCACCGCCAGGACCGAGAAGATGATCCGCTTCAATACGGGACGCGTTTCCGGCACGCCGTAGGCCGTATGAAGGGCCCGCCGGAGCACGCGGATTCCGGTCGCCGTGGCCCAGATCGCGGTGAGCGCCCCGACCGACAGCACGGCGCCACCCGGCCGGCCACGGAGTTGCGCGATGAGCCATTCCTTGACTTGGAGGGGCACCTGGCCCGGCGGACCCAACCGTGCCAGATCGCCGAGCCAGTCCAGCAGTCGATCGACCTGCAGGACGCTGATGAGGGCGATGAGGAAGATCACGAAGGGGAACAGCGCGAGCAGTCCGCGATAGGCGAGCGCCGCCGCGTAGGTGGACATGTCGTGGTCGAGGAATCCGCGTAGCGCCCGGACAACGAGCCCGAGACCCCAGCGAGCCCACGACATGGACTCGGGTGAAGGACTCCGTGCGGCCATCTGTGTAAGATAAGCGGTCCGTCACCGGACGAGCAGGTATTTCGAGATGTCCACAAGAGCACAGACGCCTGCGGGCTCGTTCCTCCATCATCAGTCGTGGACGTACGGCGTGAGCAAAGTGAACCCTCCGCAGAGGTAAACATCATGAATGACCCTACGGCTCCCCCCTTGAAAGTGGCGCGACTGAAGCGCCTTGGTGTGTACGCGACCGTGGTCTTTGCCGCCTTTCTGCTCGGCTGCATTCCGATGTGGCTGGTGGCGCGCACGCGCGCGAATGAACGCGACGTGGTGCAGCAAGCGCTCCGTCTCACGCAGCTCGAGAACGGATTGGCCGCCGCAGCTATTCAGGCGCGACGCGGCGACTACGAGCCGGCACGCGAGGCCGCCAGCACCTTCTACACGAATCTCCGTGCCGAACTCGACCGGAGTCCGTCTGGGTTCACAGAGCCCCAGCGCGAGATGATGCAGTCGCTGCTCGCCCAGCGCGATCAGCTGATTACACTGCTCGCGCGCGCGGATCCCGCCGT
>JANLHE010000449.1 GCA_024653875.1 Acidobacteriota bacterium | reverse complement strand
AGCGCCTTCTTGCGAATCTTCGAATCGAAGGCCAAGAAGTCGTAGATGATCTTGCCGTCGTTGGCGCTGATGCCCGAGCCGGGCTTGCGCATCATGCGCTTGACATAGCGCTCCCACTCGTCTTCAAGCACGAACTCGGAGTTGATCGCGCGCGCAATCGTGTGGCACTTGCTGCAGCGCGTGGCGAACAGCTTGTAACCCGCCTGCATGTCGGCTGGGTACTTGGAGACGTCGATCTTGGCGGGCCCCTTGTCGTAGGCCGCGATTCGTGGATCGAGGGCGTCCTGCGCCCGCGTACCGATCCCGCCCGCCACAACAACGATGAGCGTGGCGCCGGCGGCAAGAAACGATAATGACGATTTCATAAGCACTCCTCCATGTCAGTAGATCACCACGACTCTCAAGACGAGGTCGCGGGCACGGATGCCGGTGCCGACCTTCGGGCCGCTGTACTCCCCCGTCACGAGCAGATTTTCGAGCGGCTGGGACTTTACACCCAAGGTCAGCCCGCGCCGAACGGAACTTGCCAGGGGCCGCCGCGGCTCGAAGCGGTCGTAGCGGGCAAACACCGCGGTCAGCGGCGCGATCGTCTGGCTCGCCTCGAGAAACCAGCTCCGGCTTGAAATGCGGCCGAGCGTCTGGTCGGTCGTGCTGTCCCGGCCGCCCATGTACCCGGCCAGTACGTCGGTACCGGGGCGCACTTGGTAATTGCCGAAGAGCGCCCAGCGCTGGTACGTGTCATCGAACGCGGCATCCCCGATGTCGGTCACGGTACCCCGGGACCAGAACGCGCCGATGGTGTGGCTCTCGCCCCACAGGTGGACAGCCTGCACCACCACGTCCTTCTTGTCGTCGCGCTCGCCCAGCTCGGGCCCCTCCGGGCTCAGCCCGTTGTAAACGCCGACCGACAGAAACGTGGTGCGCAGGGCGCCACCTTCGGCGCCGACGCGGGTCAGGTTGAAGCCAAGCTCGACCCCTTCCTGCATGTCGCGCGGTCGATAGCCGGCGAACTCGCCAGCCGGCACGCGCCTGTTCAAGAGATGCGCGCGCGAGACGCCGAGGCGCTGATGTCCCCACTTGTCCCATAACAGCGGATTCACCATTCCAACGCGGGCCGTGAAATTCATGTGCGGCCGGCCGAGCAACACTTGGGCCTCGTAGGCCTCCAGCTCGAATTCGCCCTCTTCCCACGCAATCATGGTGGAGTACGACAGGTGCGAGCCGGCTGTCCCTGAGCCGACCAGCTCCACCTCGTGCATGCTCAGCAGCGCGGGCTCATCCCGGGACTTCTCCGCGCGGAAGTCGCCAATCAGCGCGAAGCTGTCGCCAAGCGAGCGGCTTGGCTTGTCCTGAAGGACGAGCCGCCCTTCGTCGTCGGTGTCGGGCAGCCGGTAGCCGAGTCGCTTGAACGTGATGCCGAGGTTGTTCAGGCGCGGCGGCAGCGGCGCGTGGCACATGCTGCACTTGGCGTTGAACTGGCGCGCGAAGGCAGGTGTTGCCTGCGCCGGCGCAGACACCATCATGAACATGCTGGCCAGCGCAATGGGCCAGAACAGCGTCAGGATCGACCGGGTGGATGACTGCGTCGCGATGGTCATGTTTGTCTCCTCAATCAGCGCCATTTTTCTTCTGCCGTCTTCGGATACAGGCTCATCAAGTACTCCGTCAGATCGGCGATGTCCTGATTGCCCAGCCGGTCGCGCCACCCTGGCATGCGGTACGGCGGAACCGGTCCCTTGGGATCGGCTCGCCCGATCCGTGGCTTGCCATTTCGGATGAGGTCGGCGACCTCGGCCTTCGTGTAGCCTTCCTTGACAAAAACGACTGCGGGGACCTTGCCGTCGGTTTCGGCGTTGAGATTCGCGAAACCGCCCTTGCCGTCGGCGCCGTGGCACATCACGCAGCCGTACC
>JANLHE010000448.1 GCA_024653875.1 Acidobacteriota bacterium | reverse complement strand
GTCTCCCGGCGCGGCATGGACCACGGCCACCGTGTGGCCGCGCGCGCGGAGCTGGCGCGCGAGTTCAAAGGTGCTCCACCCCGATCCGCCGGAGCCGGGCGGGAACGAATCGGTCACGAGCAGCACGCGTCGCGGCGTCATGGCCGGCGTTCCCCGTGGGAGTCCACAAGCGCGCGCAGGCGCGCATCGATGGCCACGCAGTGCGCGCGCCAGCTGTACTGCGCCACCGCGCGGATCCGCGCCGCCCGTCCGAGCCGGTCGCGGAGCGTGTCGTCGGTCAGACGGACGAGCGCCGCATCGAGCGTGCGCGGGTCGGCGGGATCGTAGAGCAGGCCTTCCTCGTTGTCGCCAACAAGGTGCGCGATGCGCGGCAGCCGCGGCGCCACCACGGGCAGGCCCGAGGACATGTACTCGAAGATCTTGAGGGGCGACCAGTAGAAGCCGAGCGCCAGCGGTTTGTGTTTGCCCGGATCAAACGGCGCGACGCCGATGTCGGCCGCCGCCAGGCACTGCGGCAGCTGCGCGTGGGGGATCGCGCCGGTGAACGTGACGCCGGGCACGTCGCGGGCGGCGTGTTCGGCCGACGCGCGCTCCGGGCCGTCCCCGATGAACACCGCGCCAAGGCGCCGTTCGCCCTGGGCGTGCAGCCTCGCCAGGGCGGCCGACAGTTGCACCACGCCGTGCCACGACCGGAATGCCCCGGCGAAGACGCACACCACGCGGTTGGGGTCCCGCGTGAAGGGCAACGGGCCGGTCGCGTCCGGGCGGAAGTGGTTCACGTCGGCGCCCCACTCGACGGCGAGCACGCGCGCGGGATCGACCCACGCGGGCAGGATGTGCGGATTGGGCGTGATGAAGAGGTCGGTCCCGCGGCAGACGGCGTCCCGCCAGCGGCGCATGGGCTCGAGGATCAACGCGCGATCGAGGCGCGACTTCGCCGATCCGGGGTAGTCGATGACGGGCGCGTTGACTTCGAGGACCGCGGGCAGACCCAGGCGCCGCGCGGCGATCACCCCTTCGCCGCCGAAGTTGTAGTACCGCTCCATGACGCACTGGGCGTCCACGCGCCGCGCCAACGCGGTGATCGCGCCGGCGCGCATCCAGCGCAGTTCCGCGCGGCCCAACGGCGGCCGCATCGCGTGCCAGTGGACGCGTCCTGTCGCGCCGTCGTCGCGGTCCGGCCAGGGACCGCCCTGGCCGACGGCCACGTGGACTTCGTGCCCGAGCGCCGCGAGGCCCTCGGCCACCGCGCGGACGTGCACCGATCCGCCCTTGGTGCCCGGCACCTGCTGATCGAGCGCCGCGTACACCAGGCGCACGTCAGCGGTCCCGCCGCGGCCGCTTGCGCAGCCGCGCGAAAAAGGGCCCCGATGTGAAGCGGCCCCAGAGCAGGACGTCCAGGTACATGAGCCCGGTCACCGCGCGCGTGGCCCAGTACACGCCGCCGCGCTTCCGGAGGCGCGTCTTGGCGTTCGCCCGCGCGGCGCGGATGCCGGCGCCGGCATCCGCGGTTGGCGGCGCGGACGCCGTCGCGCGGCGGGCCAGCCGCTGTTCCACCATGCGCGCCAGGATGTTCTCCATGAACGCGCCGATGATCGGCGTGTAGTACGTGATGCGTTCGACGTCAAACCCGGCGTCCGCCGCCACGCGGCGCAGGTCCTCGTGATCCGCGATGGGATTGAGGTGATCGGACTTGCGGAGGCGCTCGGTGCGCAGGTCGAGCAGGCCGATCCGCTCGAGGCCGTCCGCCAGGCGGTTCACCAGCCGCACGCCGACCGCCAGCGGCCCGTTCTTGCGCACGTGGGTGTAGACGAACATCACCCCGTGATCGGCCAGCACGCGGCTGGCTTCCGACAACATGTCGTGCAGCGCCTGCGGCGAGAGGTGTTCAAGCACGTCGAGCGACCACGCCTTGGTGAACGCCTTGTCCGCCAGGGGCAGCCGCCGCAGATCGCCCAGCAGCAGGTCGCACGAGTCGAGCGCGTCCTTCGAGAAGAACGCGCTGATGTCGATGCCCGTGAACGACGCGCCGGTGTCGCGATTCCAGATCATCGTGCGGCCGCTGCCGCACCCGAGATCCACCACGCGGTCGCCTGGGGCGAGCGCCAGGAAGGCGCGCAGCCGATCGTTGCGAATCTTCGACCCCAGCAGCGGCGGCGCCACGGTTTCATGCCGCGCGTCGATGTGCAGCGCGTCGTCCAGGTACTTGGTCTGCTCGGCGAAGGCGGCAATCGGGCGCAGGTCGAGGTAGCCGCGCGACCCGTCGAACACCCGGTGGCACGAAGGGCAGGCCGCGCCGGGCGGTTGCGGCGTCAGGGCCGTCACGCACTCGGGACAGCGGGCGGTGGTGAACAGCGACGGTGAGATCATGCCGATACCGCGGCCTCGAATGCGCGCTCAAGCCGATCGGCGCGACGGTCCCAGGTGTACTGCGCCGAGAGCGCCAGCGCGGCCTCGCCCAGGCGCCGGCGGCGCGCGGGGTCGGCGGCCAGTGTGGAGCAGGCGGCCGCCAGCGCGGCCGCGTCACCGGGTGGAACCAGCCACGCCGTCACATCGTGCGTCAGGACCTCGCGAATCGCCGGCAGATCCGACGCCACGATTGCCCCGCCGCGCGCGAGGTACTCGAACAGTTTCAACGGCGAGGTGTAGCGCTCGGAGATCGCCGTGGCCGTATTGGGCAGCACCAGAATCTCGGCGGAGCCCAGCGCCGCGGCGACCGCGGGCGGCGGCAACAGGCCGCTGATCGTCAGGCGGTCGTGCTCCCCGCGGCCCATCAACTCAAGCGACCGCGCCAGCGCGGTCACCCGCGACAGGTCGGCTTCGCCGGGATGGCCGCCGATGACCAGCCCGTCTATCTCCGGGGCGGCAGCCAGCGCGTGGAGAAACACATCCACCCCTTTCCAGGGATACAGGTGTCCGGCGTAGGCCGCGCGCACCCGCGCGCCGGCCGGCCGCGCCGCGGCGGGCGGTGACGGCGCCGCACCATCCGGCACCACCCACACGCGATCGCGCGCGCCGTACCGCGCGGCGAGATCGTCGGCCAATGTTTGCGTAATCGTCACGTACGCGTCGGCGCGGCGCCACACCAGGGCCTCGCGCCGATCCAGCCGCGCGATCTTGCGCGGCGACGGCGTCCGGTGGGGCGGCCCCAGCAGCGCCGGCATCGACGCGCTGACCACCGGCGCGATGCCGTGTGATTCGTAGACCAGCCGCGGCCGCCGCGACGGGGGCACGCGCGCGAGCAGCGCGGCCAGCCCGAGATCGCGGGTGTAGACCACATCGATGCCGCCGGCCAGGGCGCGCCGCAGCGCGGCCCACAGCATCCCCACGCGCCGTCCCGTGGCGCCGCCCGCGGTGGGGATGGCGTCGATCGTGAGCGTGGGGGTGGAGGCCACGCCGTAGAAGCGAAACGGATCCCGCGGCGGCGTGGCGGAGTCGGGCCGCACCAGCAGCGTGACGTGATGGCCGCGCGCGGCCACCGCCCGACACGTCGCCATCGTCTGCACGCCATTGGCGCGTTCGATGGGGAAGCGGGTATCGGCAAACGACAAAATGTTCACTGGCGTGGTTGACGGTAGAACGAGCCGCGGTCGGTGAGATACCGCCACGCCAGCGCCGGCGCGTCCCGCGGCAACTCGACAAACGTCTGCCACGCATTGTCCCTCAAAGTGAGCTGCCGGCGATCCATGCGATGGGTGCCAAATTGCAGCAGGAGGCCGAGATTCCACCACACACACACGGCCGTCAGCGCCCACAGCAGGCGCCTGGGCGGGCGGCCCGAGGCGAGCACCGCGGCCAGGCCCAGGACGAGCAGCGGCGTCAGCTCCACGAAGCGGCGCTGCCCGAACGAGCCGGCGACCGTCCACGATTCCACCGCGCCGTTGATGTACACCTGCGCGGCGACCATCAGCAGCGCGCACACGCCCAGCCAGCGGGCGTCGGGATGGCGCGCACGGCCGCGGCCGGCGGCCAGCGCGACAAGGCCGGCCAGCGCCAGAATGGCGAGGGGCGTCCAGGCGAGCCAGCCGTGCCCCGGATCGACCAGCACGCCAAGCGCGTGCGGTGACGACCAGGACATCTTGTTGCCCACCGATTCATGCGGGCCGATGTAGCCGTTGATCGCGCGGGACGCCAGCACCTGGGGGGCAAAGGCCGCCAGCGTGGCCAGCGT
This sequence comes from Acidobacteriota bacterium, assembly GCA_024653875.1. Taxonomy (GTDB): domain Bacteria; phylum Acidobacteriota; class Vicinamibacteria; order Vicinamibacterales; family SCN-69-37; genus SYFT01. The sequence continues at coordinate 5,351 of JANLHE010000448.1, read as the reverse complement.
GCCGGCCAGGGCGAGTCCGGCGGCACGGCGCGGGTCTCCGCGCCGGAACGCCCAGCGCGCGAAGTCGAGCGCGGGACCGATAGCAAACAGTCCCGCCTGGTCGCGCATCGTGGCCATCAGGCCGACCGTCAGGCCCAGCAGCACCACGCCGCGCAGGGACCACGTGTCGCGCACGCGGAGCCACGTCCACAGGCACAGGGTCACCGCAAACGTGGCGCAGGCATGCGAGAACGGCGGGGCGACGTAAATGTAAAACAGCAGCGGCGTGCCCAGCAGCACCGCTATCGCGGCGGCGAGGCCCAGGCCAAACCAGCGGTGCGCGATGGCGGCCGAGAGAAAGATCGCCAGCCAGCCGTACACCGCCGATCCGTACGCCACGGCGCTGACGTAGGGCTGGCTGTAGCCGTCCTGCGGCGCGCCAAGGACTCCGGCGGCGAGATGGCCGGCCGCATAGAACGGCGCCCAGAGGATGGCCGGCCCCAGCGTGCCGAAGTTGATGCGGCGGCCCGCGCGGGTATAGCGCTCTTCGAGGAACGTCTCGTGGAAGCCCGCCCCGCCGGCGCCCGCCTCGAAGAAGTGCTGGTATTCGTTTTCGAAGCTCAGGTCGCCGTCAAAGGCCAGCGATCGCAGGAAGGCGAAGTACTGCACCTCGTCCGAGGCGTAGATGCGCGTCGTGACGGCCGGCACCGTCAGCACCGCCAGCAGCGCGGCGATGAGGAGGCGGCGGGAAGTCACCGGCCCAGGCCCAGGGATGTCACCAGGAGTTGCTGCACGACCTGCGCCCCGTTGAAGCCCGCGTGATTCGCCATCGAGACCAGGATGGAGCCGCGGCGAATGTACATCGCTCCCCAGGTGAGGCCGAGCAGGCCGATCACCATGGCGATATCCCATCCCTGATCGAGATGGCCCAGTCCGAACGCGAGCCCGAAGACCGCGTTGCCCACCCACTTGCCGCCCAGGCTCTGCCCGAAGCGATGCAGGATGAACCCGCGCTGCAACTCTTCGCGGACGCCGCCGGCCAGCACCACGACCACGGCGAAGATGGCGGCGTCCAGCGGGTTGCGCATGAACGCCTCGAGCGGACTGACCGTCACGTTGTGAAGCCACGGTGCGATCGCGCGCACGCCGGCGACCAGCGCGACGACCACGATGAACGTCACGGGCACCAGGGCGAGGCCGCGGCCCAGTTCTCCCAGGGCCGGACGTTGGCCGAGGTAGACCTCGCGCGAGGTCTCGCCGCTCACCTGCAGGAACACCCGAATCAGCAGCGCCACCAGCGCGGTGTCGAGCAGGCTCACGGTCGCGATGAACTCGAGCGAGATGCCCTCGCTGCTGTAGGGGCCCATGTTGGTGCCGAAGATCAGGACGGTCGCGATGAGCACTTGCGTGGGGATCCCGCTCACGGCCAGCGACTGGAGCAGCGCGAACGGCCACGCGGGCGCGCGGACGACCGGGACCGCCGTAGCGGGCTCCGCCTGCAGGAGGACTTCCATTTCGAAGTCACTGTATCAGCGCCCCGCACTGCGCACTCCGCACCGCGCACCCCGCACTGATTTTCGTGATATCTTCGCCTTATGCGGTGTATCCGCGTTCCCGGCTGAAGGGCGGGAGGGTTCCCGAAAAATAGGGCAGGTGAAAAAACGCCTGTACTCACGCGGTGTTTCTCAAGATGTGGCGTGCTGGCGCCGATACCTCCACCATATGTCGTGGGTTCTGCCTTGACTTCACCACTGCCCGGGCGCATATTCGTTCCCCGGCATCGCAACAGCCGACATCGAGGCTTCCCAGCGCCTCGACCGTGACTTTGCCTCCTTCACTCACCTTCCGGTGACCCAAGGAGGAGGGCCCTGTTGCCGGAGCCGTTGACGGAAAGTGCCGGAAGCGGACGTTGGTCGGGAATTCAGGACCGTGATCCAGGGCGGATGCGGTGCCGTGTACGAAAGGTAAAGGTCACATCGATGCAAACAGCCCAGAACGTGGGAACCTCGGCGGCAGAGACGACAACTCGAGACACGCGGACCTTTGGTCCGGGTGCGTCCGTCACGGGACTGGAATTCGAGCGTTACTTCAGCCGGGATGGCGTGGATCCGTTTGACGAGGTTGAGTGGGAGTTGCGCTCGGCCCTCATCGCCAACGAACGTGGCGAGCTCGTGTTCGAGCAACGCGACGTCGAGTTTCCGAAATCCTGGTCGCAGCAGGCGACGAACATCGTGGTGTCCAAGTACTTCCGCGGACAACTGGGCGCGCCGGATCGTGAACACTCGGTGAAGCAGCTCGTCGGCCGCGTGGTGGACACGATCACGCGCTGGGCGCGCGAGCAGGGCTACTTTGCGTCGGAAGACGATCTCCAGGCGTTCAGCGACGATCTGAAGCACCTGCTGGTGTATCAGAAGGGCTCGTTCAACAGCCCCGTGTGGTTTAACTGCGGCTTCGAGAAGGCGCCCCAGTGTTCGGCGTGTTTCATCAACGCGGTGCAGGACACCATGGAGTCGATCCTGGGCCTGGCCAAGACCGAGGGCATGCTCTTCAAATTCGGATCGGGCACCGGATCGAACCTGTCCGCGATCCGGTCGTCGAAGGAAGTGCTGGCCGGCGGGGGCACGGCGTCCGGGCCGGTGTCGTTCATGAAGGGCTTCGACGCGTTTGCCGGCGTCATCAAGTCCGGCGGCAAGACGCGCCGCGCGGCGAAGATGGTGATCCTCAACGCGGAGCACCCGGACATCGCCGAGTTCATCAACTGCAAGGTCGAGGAAGAGAAAAAAGCCTGGGCGCTCATCGACGCCGGCTACGACGGGTCGTTCACGGGCGTCGCGTACGGATCGGTGTTCTTCCAGAATTCGAACAACTCGGTGCGCGTGACCGACGAGTTCATGCGCGCGGTGCTGGACGACGGCGAGTGGCATACGCGCGCGGTCACCACCGGCGAGATCGTGGAGACGTACAAGGCGCGCGATCTCATGCGGCAGATCGCCGAGGGCACGTGGGTGTGCGGCGACCCCGGCATGCAGTTCGACACGACGGTCAACGACTGGCACACGTGCGCCAACACGGCGCGCATCAACGCGAGCAACCCGTGCTCCGAGTACATGTTCCTGGACGACTCGGCGTGCAACCTGGCGTCGATCAACCTGATGAAGTTTGTTGTGCCGGAGGGGGGCGGAAACGACCCCCGGGGAGGCGAAGCCGAATTCGATTTCATCGCGTTCGAGGCGGCGTGCCGCACGTTCATCACGGCGCAGGAAATCCTGGTGGACAACTCCAGCTACCCGACGCCGGCGATTGCGCGCAACAGCCACGCGTATCGCCCGCTCGGCCTGGGCTACGCCAACCTGGGCGCGCTCCTGATGTCGCGCGGCCTGCCCTACGACAGCGATGCGGGCCGCGACTATGCGGCGGCCATCACCGCGATCATGCACGGCGCCGCGTTCGCGCAGAGCGCGCGCACGGCGCGGGATCACGGCGGGCCGTTCCCCGGCTACGACAAGAACCGCGAGCCGATGATGCGCGTCATGCGCAAGCACCGCGCGGCGATCAAGGACATCGACAAGACGCACGTGCCCAAGCCGCTGTTCAACCGCGCGAAGGAGCTCTGGGAGGAGTGCGTGGAACTGGGCGACGCCCACGGCTACCGCAACGCGCAGGCCACGGTGCTGGCGCCCACCGGCACCATCGGCTTCATGATGGACTGCGACACCACGGGCGTGGAGCCGGACATCGCGCTGGTCAAGTACAAGAAGCTCGTCGGCGGCGGCATGATGAAGATCGTCAACGGCACCGTGCCGATGGCGCTCACGAAACTCGGGTACACGCAGCCCCAGGTGGCCGACATCCTCGCCTATATTGACGAGAACGAGACCATCGAAGGCGCGCCGCACCTGAAGGACAGGGACATGCCGGTGTTCGACTGCGCCTTCAAGGCGATGAAGGGCACGCGGTCGATCCACTACATGGGCCACATCAAGATGATGGGCGCCGTGCAGCCGTTCATCTCGGGAGCGATCAGCAAGACGGTCAACGTGCCGAAGGCCGCCACGGTGGAAGATATCGAGCAGGCGTACATCGACTCGTGGCGCATCGGCGCGAAGGCCGTGTCGATCTATCGGGACGGCAGCAAGCGCACGCAGCCGCTCAACACGTCCAAGGCCGCGGTCATGCGCGCGGGCGTGCTCGAACAGGCCACCGAGGCGGCGCCAATGCCGGCGCGCCACAAGCTGCCCGACGAGCGCCAGTCGATCACGCACAAGTTCGACATCGCCGGACACGAGGGGTACATCACCGTCGGTCTCTACGAAGACGGGATGCCCGGCGAGCTGTTCCTCACGATGGCCAAGGAAGGCTCCACGATTTCGGGCTTTGCCGACGCCTTCGCGCAGGCCATCAGCTACGCGCTGCAGTACGGCGTGCCGCTGCAGGACCTGGTGGACAAGTTCAGCCACGTGCGGTTTGAACCGGCCGGCATGACCAAGAACCCGGACGTGCGCTTCGCGAAGTCGATCGTCGACTACATCTTCCGCTGGATGGCCGCCAAGTTCCTCTCGCCGGAAGCGCAGTTCCGCGCGGGCGTCAACATACCCGAGGTGGTGACCACGCCAGAGCAGCTCACGCTGGACGTCGCGGCCTTGGGCGCCGGAGCTGCCGGAGCGGCGAAAGCCGCGACGGCGCCAGCGAAGGCGGCCCCGGTGGCCTCCAAGTTCGCCGCGATGCAGAACCAGGAAGACGCGCCGCCCTGCACCACCTGCGGCTCGATCATGGTGCGCTCGGGCGCCTGCTACAAATGCGCGAACTGCGGGACGACGAGCGGCTGCGCGTAACGCTGGACCCCGCCCTGGCGGCCATCGTACGCCCCGGGCTGCTTTGGTGGACCGGGGCGCGCGTGGTTGAACGGGAGCCGCGCCTCGATCCGCTGTTGCAGGCGGCCGAGGCGCGCGTGCGCGCGCGCCCGCCGGCCGAGTCGGCGGCGGTGCGGACGATGTACAAGCGCCTGGGGCTCGATCCCACCAAGACGCGCCCGTCAAACGAAGCGCTGTTGCGCCGCGTGCGCAAGGGGCAGCCGCTGCCGCGCATCAACGCGCTCGTGGACATCATCAACTGGTGCTCGGTGGAATTTCAGCTGCCGTACGGCCTCTACGATCTCGCGCACATCGCCGGATCCGTCACGATGCGAATCGGGGCGGAGGGCGACGAGTACGCCGGCATCCGGAAGGACGTGGTGCACGTCGCCGGCCGCCTCACGCTGGTGGATGACCTCGGGCCGTTCGGCAACCCGACGTCCGACTCGGCGCGCACGATGGTGACCACGGCCACGACCGGGGCGCTGGTGGTGATCTTCGCGCCCGTCGACGTTGAGGCCG
>JANLHE010000444.1 GCA_024653875.1 Acidobacteriota bacterium | reverse complement strand
CTTTCTCGCGCGACAGGTGCGCAGGGTCTGTCCGATGATGGCCGGCACGACGGACAGTAACATCACCCCGGTCCAGTCGCGTACGCCGAGCGGCGTCGTGTGCAGGACCAGGCGAAGGGGCTCGAAGGCGACCGACGCGAACTGCAGCGCGAGCACCAGCGCCATCGAGCCCAGTGCCCACGGGTTCGCGCGCACGCGGATGAGCGCCAGCACGGGGACGTGGCTGCGGGCGTTGCCCAGATGAAACAACTGCGCCAGTGCGAGTGTCATGAACGCCATCGTGGAGGCGTGCGCCGCGCCGGTCGACGGAAGTCCCCAGTACGCAACGAGCGTCACGGTGGCGATGGTGGCCGCATGGAATGCGATGGCGCGCAGAAACGGCGCGGACAACATGGCCGCGCGCGGATCGCGCGGCGGCCGGTCCATCACGCCAGGTTCGGCCGGCTCCATCGCCAGGGCCAGCGCGGGAAAGGTGTCCGTCGCCAGATTGAGCCACAGGATTTGAATGGGCAGCAGGGGCACTGGTCCGCCGGCGAGACCGGCCACGAGCAGCACGAGGATCTCCGCCAGGTTGCAGGAGAACAGGTAGAACACGAACTTCCGGATGTTGTCGTAGATGACCCGGCCTTCTTCGATCGCCGCGCCGATGGTGGGGAACCAGTCGTCCTGCAGCACGACGTCCGCGGCCTCGCGCGCCACATCGGTGCCGCGGCGACCCATCGCCACGCCGACGTCGGCCTGCTTGAGCGCGGCGGCGTCGTTGACCCCATCCCCCAGCACCGCCACCACCTCGCCACGCGACTGCAGCGCGGACACAATGCGCAACTTGGCTTCCGGGCTGACGCGTGAGAACGCGCCCAGTGTGGGGACGGCGTCGACCAGCGCCTCGTTCGTCCATTCGTCCACGGCGCGTCCCGTGGTCACCGTGCCTGGGACGTCGATGACCCCCAACGCCAGGCCCACCGCGCGCGCGGTCAGTTGCTGGTCGCCGGTGATCATCACCGTGCGGATCCCCGCCTGCCGGAACTGCCGGATGGTCTCGTCGACGCCCGCGGCGGGCGGGTCGATCAGCCCCGCGAGTCCCACGAACGTCAGGCCCTGCAGCGCGTCGAGGTCCGTGCGCGTGACTGTCGACGACGCGAGGGCGATGACGCGCAGGCCCTCCGCGGCAAACGCCGTGTTGGCCGCGTCAATCGTCGCCCGCGCCGGCGGGTCGAGCGGTTGCGGCGTCCCGTCGGGCCCAAGCCACCGTGTGGATCGATCGAGCACCGTGCCGGGCGCGCCTTTGACGCAGGCGACAATGCCGGCGTCCGGCACCTGGTGAAACGTGGCCATGAGGCGGTAGTCGCTGGAGAATGGGACCTCGGCGATCTCCGGCCACTCCTTGAGCAGTGTTTCGCGGACGTGGCCGGTCTTCTGCCCCAGGACGAGCAGGGCCACGTCGGTCGGATCACCATGGGGCACCCACACATCGCCCGTACGCGTCGCACCCCCGCGGCCCGCGAGCACGGCCACGCGCACCGCCAGGTCGAATGGGGCCACGATCGGCGGCGTGACGTCCCCCTCCGGACCGTATCCCGCGCCGCTGACCTGATGCTCGCCGTCGGCCAGCCACACCCGCGTGGCGGTCATTTCTCCCGCCGTCAACGTGCCTGTCTTGTCCGTGCAGACCACGGTGACCGACCCCAGGGACTCCACCGAGGGCAGGCGCCGCACCAGCGCCTGACGCCTGGCCATGCGGTGCACGCCGACGGCCAGCGCAATCGTCGCGACGGCCGGAAGGCCTTCGGGCACGGCCGCCACTGCCAGCGCGAGACTGGTGGCGATGATGGCGGACCACGGCAGTCCCTGGAACCAGCCGAGGCCGCCCACGAGCGCGGCCACCCCGAGCGCGAGCCACGCCAGTCGTCCGCCCAATTGATCGAGCCGGCGCTCCAGCGGCGTGCGTCCCTGTGTGACACCCGACAGCAGCGTGCCGATGCGCCCCACTTCGGTGCGCATTCCGGTGGCGACAACGACCGCACTGGCGCGGCCGTCCACCACCACGGTGCCGCTGAAGATGAGACAGGCGCGTTCGGCAAGGGGCGAGTCCGCGGCGACGACGCCGACACGCTTGCCCGACGGCGACGATTCGCCGGTCAGCGGCGCCTCGTTCACCCGCAGGCCGGATCCGTCCAGCAGCCTGGCGTCGGCCGGCACGGCGTTGCCGGCTTCGACGACGACAACGTCGCCGGGTACGAGGTCTGCGGCGTCAATCTCCTCCAGCACAAACTGATCGCCGGTCTCCGGGCGCCGCACCACGGCCCGCCTGGGAGTGAGCAATGACAGCGCCTCGATGGCGCGCCGCGCGCGTATCTCGGTGATGAACCCGAGCGCCACGTTCAGGGCCAGGACGACGCCGATAGCGATGGCGTCAATCGCATCGGCCGTCATCCAGGCGACGAGCGCGGCCGCGCCGAGCAGCGCCACGATGATG
>JANLHE010000354.1 GCA_024653875.1 Acidobacteriota bacterium | reverse complement strand
GCCACGAGGCGGTCAATCGTGGCCGTCGCCTTCCTCAAGCGGCGCAAGTAGAGCAACAACACCATCGATAGCGCTGTGGCCACGAAGGCCGTGGCGCCTGCCGCGACGATCAACAGTCCCGTCAGTATCGGTGCCAGGTAGCCACCGAATGCGGCGGTGACGGTCCCCACGGCGCCCTCAGGCCCCTTTGTTCTTGTCATCCCAGGCCTTCGGCTCCCAGAGCTCGACCTTGTTTTCGTCTGGGTCCATGACCCACGCAAACTTGCCGTTCTCGTGCGATTCGGGTCCCTGGATGACCTCCACACCCCCCGCACGGAGGTGCTTCAGCAACTCGACGAGGTTGTCGACCCGGTAGTTGATCATGAACGACGACGTGCTCGGGCTGAACCACTGGCTGTCGTTCTCCGCGACATGCCACACGGTAAGCCCTCGATCCTCGGCCTTGTCGTCCGGCCATTTGAGGGTGGCGCCGCCGAAGTCTTCCAGCGACATGCCCAGGTGCTTCCGATACCACGCTGCCAATGCACCGCGGTCACCTTTGCTCTTGAAAAAGACGCCGCCGATTCCAGTAACCTTTGCCATCGTTGCCTTCCTGTCTGTCCGGCCGCCAGGTTCTCACCCCTGACGGCATGCACTGCGTGGCGATCGTCGCCGATCTACAACGTTGGGTCGCGGTGCAGCTTGAAAGCGGCGTTCACCCGCGGCCGCCGTGCTAGCATAGTGCTAGCAAAGGAATCCAATATGCCAACGATTACCGTGCGCAATGTCCCGCCGAAGGTCGTGCAGTCTCTGAAGGCGCTGGCGAAACGGCACAACCGATCCATGGAGCAGGAAGTGCGCGATCTGCTCGAAGGATACGTGGTGGAGCGACGAGCCATTCTCGACCAGATTGAAGCCGGCTGGCAGCTGCAAACCCGGCGACCGACGGCCGCTGAGGTCGATACGTGGATGGCCGTTGGACGGCCGTGAAGGCCGTCGTCGACACGAACGTCGTCGCCTACCTGCTGCTCGGCACGGAGGCCTTCGTGGACGAGGCCCGCGCGTGCTTTGAGCGTGTGGCTACCCCCCTTGCACCGGCGCATTGGGAAGCGGAATTGACCAACGTGGTGTGGATGGCTGTGAAAGCGGGGGTCCTGTCAGCCGCCGACGGGCCGGCTCGGCTGGGCCTCGCGCGGCGGCTTGGTATCGAGTCCGTCGCGACTTCGACACTCAGTCAGGGCGCGCTGCTTCGCGCGATCGAATCCGGAGTGTCCGTGTACGACACGCTCTTTGTCGAATTGGCCGCGCGGTCGGCGTGCCCCCTGGTGACCTTTGACAAAGCCGTGCTGAAAGCGTTTCCGGATCTCGCGTGCCGCCCTCGCGACCTCCGCGGACGTTGATCCGTTTGTCGTGCAGACCTAATCTCAATAGGCACTGCCTTCGACGTGGCGATCCCCTCCCAGCAGGCTGGCAGTTGCGTGTCGTCCCGAAACCCAGACTGCTTCCCCGTAAAGGTGCAACGCAGTTCGTATCGACCTGGCGGCAACGGCGTGGCCAGATAGTAGTCGGCCGGAGTGACCGCCAACGTGTGCGAGTCACCCGCCCGGAGGGGAACGCCCAGGAAGTACACCCGGCCGGCCACCCCTCCCATCTGCCAGTGGAGCACCAGCGGGACGGACGCTCCGGCTGCAGGCCGGAAGTCGCACGTGACCGCACTCCACCCCTGCCGGCCGTTTCCGAGCAGGGCCCCACCGTTGAGTAACAGCGGCGCGGATCCGATGTTTCGCAGCGTGACCTGGAACCGAACGCCATCAGCGGCGTCGACAACCGACCGCGCCGCCTCAACGACGACCTCCAGCTCACTTGGCCGCACTTGAGCCGTTAGAAACACGGTGCCGTTCAGCAGTACACCGGCTGCCAGAAGCCGCAGCATCACATTCCCCGACCGCCAAACATCTTCGCCAACTGGGCCACCGATTGATACCCCCTCAGGTTGAACAATTTTTGGGCCTCCTCTGTGTAGTCGGCACCAAGAAGCTCCTTCAGACTCGTCTTGGCGTCATTGGTCATGAACACTTTCGTCACAACGGCGATCCGTCGCCCACCGCTCCAGGTCGAAGTCGCGCCAGCCGGTTGCCCCTGGCCCGGCGGAAGACTGAAGGTGTACTCAAACTTGCGCTCTCTGGCTATCTCATACACCGCCCGGAACAGGATCACGCCGCCGGCGGTCATGGTCGGCACCACGCCTCCCATTTCCAGCACGGAAAAGGTGGCCGCTCGTTCTATCTCCCTGACGGTCACGTCATAACCGGGTTCCACCACCTTGAGCAGGTAAAGACCTTTCTCTGTTCGTTCGCCGGCGCGTCCCTGCTCCTGCGCGACGGGCGTAGCCATGGGGCTTCCGCCCATCACAACCAACGTTGCAACACTCACGATGGCCGTCCACACTTTGCTCATGGTTCCCTCCGACGGCCACTCGAGGCCAGCCCAACGCCAGGCGCTCACGACTCCTCCATCCCGATTCTGTCTTAACCAGCTCCGATGACCATGAAGACCAAGGTGCCGACGGCCCAGACGGCACGAGACGTCCAATATGGACGGCGGCAAAGATAGCCGGTTCGTGCGCGACGAAGAAAGTCGACCGAGAAGTACCCAAAGGCCAGGTAGCGCAGCCCGTCCGCCAGCCAGGAATCGGGCAAAACGGTGCCGGCAATCCACCCGGCTGACGTGGCGCAACCTCTCCGATGGCAAGCGCTCGAATCACGCGACGAACCCGGCCACCACAAACAGCACGGCTGCGAGGCCAGCCGCGGCGAAGTTGTAGGGGGCCGCGTAGCGTAGATACTTGGCGTGGTCCGCGTGCGCAGTGTTCGACGCCATATTGGTCATTCCTGCAACAGGGGAAGTGACGTCGCCGAACGTGCCTCCGGTGATGACGGCAGCAACGCACAGTGGAATACTGGCACCAGCAGACACCGCCAGAGGAATTGCGAACGGCATGATGAGCGACGCGGACCCCCATCCTGAGCCAATGAAGTAGGTGACGGAGGCCGAGAGGATGAAGAGCGTAACCGCAACGCTCCAGCCCGGCAGGGCCCTACCCACCAGGTCCTCGATGAACACGTTCATCCCCAGTTCCTGCGAGACGGCGGCCAGCGGCCAGGCGATAGCCAGGATCACCAGAGTCGGCATGATTTCGTTCCCACCGGCGATGACGTCCGGGACCATCTCCTTGATGCCGTACTTCTGCAACGCGTAGACGATGGCCGTCACGAAGACCGAGATGAAGAGCGCGACGAGCATCGCCCTGTTCGGCTCGGCATTCGTGATCGCCCAACGCACCGAGGCGTCGCTCGACTGTTGAGGCCCGAGGAACCAAAAGAAGAAGAGGCTCAGTGCAATGACCGTCAGCATCGGAATGACGAGATTCACGAGTCTTGCCTTGATCACGGGCACCGGAGCGTCCATCGTCATGCCCGCCTCGGCAGGCGGCGTGTGAGACGCTGGTGCAGCAGCGCCCCGCTTCCCCACGCGGGAGGCGCGAAACATCGAGAGAAACGTGATTGCGATCACGACGAGGCTGAAGAACTCGAGCGGAATGGCCTTGAGCCAGATGGAGTAGGCGGTGGCCTGATCACTGATTCCGGCGCTCTTCAGGCCGATGGTGATGACCGCCAGGTTGAATCCCACGTACGTGGTTGCGATCGGGATGAGTTCGACGACTGGGCTTGCCGTGTTGTTCAGCATGAACGCAAGGCGCTCACTGGCGATCCCGTGCTTCTCAGCAAGCGGTCGCGTGATGGACCCGGCACCGACGATTCGGAAGCCACAGTCAATAAACGTCACCGGAATGAGCGCCCACAGCACGTAGAGCGCGCCCTTCGCGCTTGCCACGTGCTCGCCTGCCAGCGCGGAGAACGCTTGAATGCCGCCCGACTTCTTGATGATGCCCATCAGGCCGCTGAACAAGTAGAGGAAGAGAAGTACTTGAAGGCTGTCCTTGTCCGTGAGCGTGATGACGATCTGATCGACAGCCGTTTCAAAACCGCCGGTGATGCGCCGGTCCAGCAGATACCCACCCAGTAACAAGCCGGCAAGCAGCGCCGGAATAATTCTCTTGGACCAAATCGCGATGGCAATCGTGAGAAGCGGGGGCAAGATGGATAGCCACGTCATGGTCATGCACATCCTCTAGTCATGGCTGTGTCCGTCTGGTGCAACGCCGGTTAGCCGGTTCATCGCCCCAACACGATATCGACGCCATGAAGAACTTGTGCGACCAGCTTCGGTCCCAGACGACCCACGCGCTCTGTGAGCACAGAGCGATCGAGCGTGACGATCTGCGACACGTTCGCCACGGAGTCTCTGGACAAACCTGTCGCCCTTGCACCGAGGGGCACGTTGCCGGGTGCGTCGGCCCACACCAGATTGCTGGTGAGCGGAACGCAGACAACAGTGGCGATGCGACTGCGATTCAGGGAGTTTCCCTGGACCACCACGATCGGCCGCCGGAAGCCAGGACCGGAACCAGTGGGCTCAGGGAGTTCCGCCCACCAGATGTCTCCTTGCGCAACCTCTACCACTCGACGCTCGCCAGAACCCGCCGAGCCGCTCCCGACACGAAGCGATCGCGGCCGGCGTCGTCAAGTTGTGCGATCACCGAGTTCATGTTTTCCGTGACTTCGTCAGGAGCGTGTCGAGCCAGGTACTCCGACAGGGCCTCCGCATAGAGTTGGCTTCGCGACTTGCGCGTTCGCTTGGCATGGCGCTCGGCGTCGCGGAACACGCCGTCCGGCAGGGAAATGGCTGTCTTCATACCAACAGTATAACCACAGCCTGGTCGGCCAGTCGAGCCGCTGTCGGCTGCATGCCGTGTTAGGCAGTTCATGGTCGTACGGCAGGACCCAGGACGAAGCGGTGGCGCGAGTGCAGGCCTTGGCCCTCAGGGTGCTTGCCGAGCGGTTGGAACACGCAGAAGCGCCTGCTGAATTCTTGACGGTCACGTTCAGCGCAGCGTGAGCACCTGGCCCGCTACGAAGGCGCGTCGCGTATTGACGGCGCTCCTCAAGATTGGGTGGCAGGTCAAACGGCAATCTGGTTCCCATCGGACCAAAAGGACTGGTCTGACTCGCGACGATTTGTGATCCAGTTCTAATACTCACTTCACCTCGACCTACGCGCCGGCTGCCGCAGCGGGCCCGGCCGCGCAGTGTCAACGTAGGTGGCGCCGGTTCGCACGGGATCGCAGAAGACCTGCCACCGCCGTGGCCGCGTCGCGAGTCGCCGGGCTGAATTGGCTCAGCTCCTCGTCGGTGACGACCCCGAGGGCGAGCATAGCCGCGAGGCGTTGAATCGCAGTCGACCGCCGCAAGTCATTAAACGCCGCCGCCATGCTGTCATCTCTCTCTTTCACCACGCGGAAAAGGCGGAGGTATCGATCGTGAGCTGAACTGCCCGTGTCCTGTATACCCGTCGCGCACTCCTCGAGCACTCGGGCACAGTAGCGATCCAACGCAGTGCGATGCACCGCGCGGAGTACACGCCAGTCGGCTTCGGGAAGCGTCATGAAGTCTTCCTTGTCTGCCTAACG
>JANLHE010000443.1 GCA_024653875.1 Acidobacteriota bacterium | reverse complement strand
TTGAAGAAGGCGCTGGCGATGACACCCGAGGCCGTCGTGGACGTCGTCAAAGCCTCGGGCCTGCGCGGCCGCGGCGGCGCCGGATTCCCCACCGGCATGAAGTGGCAGTTCGTGGACAAGAAGTCGCCCAAGCCGAAGTACATCTGCTGCAACGCCGACGAGAGCGAGCCGGGCACGTTCAAGGATCACGTGCTCATGGAGCGCAACCCGCACCTGGTGTTCGAAGGCTGCCTGATTGGGTGCCACGCCATCGGCGCGAAGGTGGCCTACATCTACATCCGCGGCGAGTTCCACCACGTGCAGGAAGTGCTCGAGGCCGAACTGGCCAAGGCGCGCGCGGCGGGGTTTGTCGGCAAGAACATCTTCGGCACCGGCTTCGACTGCGAGATCTTCGTGCACCGCGGCGCCGGCGCGTATGAGGCCGGTGAAGAGACGGCGCTCATCGAATCGCTCGAGGGCAAGCGCGCGCAGCCGCGCCTGAAGCCGCCGTTCCCCGCGGTGGCCGGCCTCTACGGCTGCCCGACGGCCGTGAACAACGTCGAGACCCTCTGCAACGTGCCGCCCATCATCACCAACGGCCCCGAGTGGTTCGCGGCGCTGGGCCCCGAGAAGAACGGCGGGCCGAAGTTGTACTGCCTGAGCGGCCACGTGAAGAACCCCGGCGTCTACGAAGCGCCGATGCACGTGACGATGCGGGAGCTGATTTATGACGACAAGTACGGCGGGGGCATTCGCGGCGGGCACAAACTCAAGGCCGTGATTCCCGGCGGGTCGTCCGTCCCCATCCTGCTGCCGGACCAGCTCGACATTCCCGCCAGCTTCGACGGCGTGGCCGCGGCCGGGTCCATGCTGGGCTCGGCGGGCATCATCGTGATGGATGAAACCACCTGCATGGTGTGGGCGGCCCGGAACCTCATGTACTTCTACAAACACGAGTCGTGCGGCAAGTGCACCCCGTGCCGCGAAGGCGGCGACTGGCTGCACAAGCTGCTGGTCCGTATCGAGGCCGGCGAGGGCCAGATGAAGGACATCGACCTGCTGCAGTCGGTGGCCAACAACATCATGGGCAAGACGCTGTGCGCCTTTGGCGACGCGGCGGCCACGCCCGTGCTGACCACGGTGAAACTGTTCCGCGAGGAATACGAAGCCCACGTCCGCGAGAAACGGTGCACGCTGCCGTCCGACTGGCGGGCCGCCTCGCGCGCGCTGGCGGCGCACTGAGAGAGCCGAACATGTTTGACGCCCAACTCATCGCGCAGCTCATCGTCATCGGGTTCACGTTCGTCATGCTGCTGAGCTCGGCGGCGGTCCTCGTGCTCATGGAGCGCAAGGTCGCCGCGTTCGCCCAGCAGCGTCTGGGCCCGTATCGCGTTGGTCCGTGGGGCACGCTGCAGCCACTGGCCGACATCCTGAAGCTCATGATGAAGGAGGAAATGCGGCCGAAGAGCGCCGACAAGTTCCTCTTCTACCTGGCGCCGATCCTGTGCACGACCGCGGCGTTCGCGGCGTTTGCCGTGGTGCCGTTCGGCGCCGACACCACCTTCTTCGGCCTGCTCGACGAGCCCATCAAGCTGCAGGCCGCCGACGTCAACGTGGCGCTGCTGGTGATCTTCGCCATCACGTCCATGGGCGTCTACGGCATCGTGCTCGCCGGCTGGGCGTCCAACAGCAAGTACTCGCTGCTGGGCGGCCTCCGGTCGTCGGCGCAGATGATCAGTTACGAGTTGTCGTACGGCCTGTCGCTGGCGGCCGTCATCATGCTGGCGGGGACGCTGTCGCTGCGGGAAGTCGTGGACGCGCAGGCCGGGTACTGGTTCGGCGTGATCCCGCGCTGGTACGTGTTCCTGCAGCCGGTCGGTTTCTTCATTTTTATGACGGCCGGCGTCGCGGAAACGAACCGCGCGCCCTTTGACTTCCCGGAGGCCGAACAGGAACTGGTCGCCGGGTATCACACCGAGTACAGCTCGATGACCTTCGCGCTGTTCTTCATGGCCGAGTACATCAACATGGCCACGGTCTCGGCGGTGTCTGTCAACCTGTTCCTGGGCGGGTGGCACGGGCCGTTCCTGCCCGCCTGGCTGGGCTGGGTCTGGTTCCTTGTGAAGGTCTTCGCCCTGTTGTTCTTCTATATCTGGATGCGCTGGACACTGCCGCGGTTTCGCTACGATCACCTGATGGAGTTCGGGTGGAAGTGGCTGCTGCCGGCGGCCACGTTGAATCTGCTCGTCACCGCGGGCGTGGTGATCTGGATGGGGTGGTAAGCGGCATGGACGCGATTCTTTTCTGGCTCTTCGCGGTCATCGCGATCGTGGCGTCGGTGCTGGTCGTGGGCCAGCGTAACCCGATGTACAGCGTGTTGCTGCTGATCGTCTCGTTCATGGCGTTGTCCGGGCTGTATGTCCTGCTCAACGCGCCCTTCATGGCGGTGGTGCAGATCATCATCTACGCCGGCGCCATCATGGTGCTGTTCCTGTTCGTCGTCATGCTGCTCAACGTGCGGCACGAGGACGACCCGGGGCCG
>JANLHE010000436.1 GCA_024653875.1 Acidobacteriota bacterium | reverse complement strand
ACGCAAGGACCCGTTCGTCACCCTCGAGTCGCAGACGCCGGTCGGCGACTTCGACATCTTTGCGTTCTCGGTGTCCTTCGAGTGGGACTACACCAACGTCCTGACCATGCTGCGGCTGGCGGGGCTGAAGGTCCGCGCGGTTGATCGCGATCATCGGGACCCGCTCATCGTCATCGGCGGCGCGGTCACGTTCGTCAACCCCGAACCCCTCGCCCTGTTCGCCGATGTCATCGCAGCCGGCGAAGGGGAACTGCTCGTGCCCGCCCTGGTGGAGGCCTGGCATCGCGCCCAGTCCAGACCGGAGCTGCTTGGCCTGCTCGCCAAGGAGCGGGGCTTCTACATCCCGTCGTTCTACGACGTCACCTACGACGGTCCCGGGCGCGTGGCCGCCATCACGCCCAGGCCGGGGACCGGCGCGCCGGCGGTGGTGCACAAGGCGTCGGTGCGGGCCACGGACCATCTCGATCCTCCCTCCACGCGCATCTTCACGCCCGACACCGAGTTCGGCGCGCGGTTCCTCATCGAGGTGGTGCGCGGCTGCGCGAACCTGTGCCGCTTCTGCTGGGCGGGGTACAACTACCTGCCCGTACGGCCCTTCGACACGGCGCGCATCCTGGAACTGGCCGCGGCCGCGCGGCCGCACGCCACGCGCGTCGGGCTGGTGTCGATCGCCCTCTGCGATCACCCGGACATCGTCCCGATCCTGGAGCAGCTGCTGGCGATGGGGTACGGCATCACCCCCGCGTCGCTGCGGATGGACGACCTGACCGAGCCCATCCTCCGCCTGCTGCGCGCGAGCGGCGAGCGGTCGATCACCATCGCGCCCGAGACCGGGTCCGATCGCCTGCGCCGCGTCATCAACAAGACGGTGACCAACGACGAAATTCTCAACCGGACGGACGCCATCTTCGCGGCCGGCTTCGAGAACCTGAAGCTCTACTACATGATCGGCATTCCCACCGAGACCGACGAGGACCTGGTGGCCATCCGCGATCTCACGGTACAGATGCGCGACCGCATGATGGTGCACGCCAGGCGCCGCGGCGCCGTCGGGCGCATCGTCGCCTCCGTGAACCCGCTCGTGCCGAAGCCGGGCACCACCTATCAGTGGATGCCGATGACCGACACCGCGACGATCGACGCGAAGAGCAAGTTCCTGCGGCGGCTGGTGTCGGACATCGACAACGTCTACTTCAACATCAAGTCCGAACGGCACTCGTACTACCAGGGGCTGCTCTCGCTTGGTGATCGCCGGGTGGCCGACGTGATCGAGCGCGCCGAACAGAACGGCGGCCAGTGGCGCGCGGCCGTGGCCGAGACCGGGATCGATGCCGACGCGTACCTCTACCGCAACCGCGAGGGCGACGCCTTCCTGCCATGGCAGATCATCGACGGCGGCATGAAGGAGAGCTTCTTCCGCTCGGAGCTCGACAAGAGCCTGCGCGCCGAGCAGACCATCCAGCCGCGCCGCGTCACCGCCTGATGTCCCGGGACCCTGGACTCCGCTACACGGCTTCTGCCAATTGCGTCTCGTACTCCTTGTACGCCTCGAGAATCACGTCGCGGAGGGTGTCTGGCGACGCCGTGTCGTGAACCGGCCGCAACAGCGAGTAACTGCGCCGCTCGCCGTTAACGGAGTACTGGCGGGCGGGAAACGTGACGTTTCGGCCGCCCTGTTTGCGTTCCCAGATGCCGAAGCCGATGAGCTTCAGGCCGTCGAGCGGCCCGCCCGCGAAGTGGAGTTCCGCATCGGCCAGCTTGCCCGGGGGATTGCCCTTGTCGTTCGGTACGAATTTCACGGTCATGGTGTGCCTCCGCCGGTCTGTCCGGCCCCTCACTCGATAGCAAAGCGACGGCCATGTGCGCCGCCGCGGCACCCGGTCAGGCAACCGCCTGATGCCATGACACTTGCCGCCGGCGTACCATGCAGGGCGGTGCGGCTTCTGGTGGAGAATGACGACCGTGGTTGACGAATCGAACAGCGGGACACGTTTCGCGACAACGCCTGGCGCGCCCGGGTGGCGCTGGCGCCCCGATGCCGGCGGCGATGTGTTACAGCACGACGCCCTCCTGGCCCTGGCCCCGC
Source organism: Acidobacteriota bacterium (assembly GCA_024653875.1). Lineage (GTDB taxonomy): Bacteria > Acidobacteriota > Vicinamibacteria > Vicinamibacterales > SCN-69-37 > SYFT01. The sequence goes on along the minus strand of JANLHE010000436.1, from coordinate 6,877 downwards.
ACGTCTTCACCGGCCGCGCGTGGCGATTCACCACGGAGGTCGAGCGCGACTACGCCCAGCTGGGCCGGATGTTCGGCGTGGCCGGCGCCGATGTGACCCGGGTGAAGCAGGTCCATGGCCGGGTCGTGGCGTGGGTACGGCCGGGCGGAGCGGTGCCGCCGGGCACCGGGGCGGACGCCATTATTTCCACCGCGCCCGGGAGCGTGATCTCCGTGCGGGTGGCGGACTGCGTGCCGGTGCTCATCGCGGATCGGCGCCATCGCGCGGTGGCGGCCGTGCACGCGGGCTGGAGTGGGACCTGCGCGGCGATCGCCGAGGCCACTGTCGAGGCGATGGCGGCGGAAGGCATCGCGCCGGACGATTTGGTCGTGGCGATGGGTCCGAGCATCGGCCCGTGCTGCTACCAGGTCGACAGCCGCGTGCGGAACGCGTTTCTGGCGATGACGCCGGACGCCGCGCAGTGGATGATCGACGACGGCGTCGAACGCTGGAAGCTGGATCTGTGGCAGGCCAACGTCGACCAGCTCATCCGCGCGGGTGTGCCCGTGGACGCGATTCACGTCTCCCGCATCTGCACCGCCGACACGCTCGACCGCTGTTTCTCCCACCGGGCCGAAGGCGCAGGCACCGGCCGCATGGCGGCGGCGATTCAGTGCGGCCCCGGGACGGCTACCGGTGCGACACGTGCTCGCGAGGGGTCTGTTCGGCCACGCCCAGCAGCGCGCCATTGACCAGAAGCTCCCCATCGCGCTCTTCGATAAACCCGAGCTTCTTGAACTTGCTCATGAACGCGTTCACGCGTGAGCGCGTGGTGCCCACCATCTCCGCGATGACTTCCTGGGACATGTGCGGCAGGGGGTGCCGGCCGGGGGCTCCCGCATCGCCGTGGGACAGCGTGACCAGCATGCGCGCCAGACGCTGCTCGCTGGGATACAGAATCTGATCGGTCAGGGCGTCTTCCAGTTGTGTTTCACGCGCCATCAGGTGCGCAATCAACCGATCCAGGACCGCGTTCTGCGTGTGGATCAACCCCAGCATCTGGTCCTTCCTGATGGTCCGCACGGTGGTGGGCGCGATCGCCGTGGCCGTGTGCCTTCGGGTGGTGTGGCCGGCGAGCGTGTCTTCGCCCAGGAAGGCACCGGCACCCAGGACGCCGCAAATCGCCTCCTTGCCGTCAGCCGACGTGACGGCCAGCCGGACGGTACCCGCCTCGATGTACAGGGTGGTGCTGGCGGCTTCGCCTTGACAGAAGATCACCTCGCCGGCTCGGTAGACGCGGGCGGCAAACGGCGTATCGGCCCTGGTGGTCTGGGCGGGGTTGGGGGAAGAACGGCGGGGAGATGAGGTCAGCATGGGTTTGATCCCTCGGAAAATGAGGCACCACTGGACTGATGGTATCAGAGCAACTTGTGTACCAAGGGCGGCAATCCTCCAGCCGGAGGATTCCCTTCGCCCCGCGAGTCGGCTGGGCGGAGGTGGGGAATTCTCAATGCGTGGCTGACTACCGGCGGAATGGCAGCTCGTACGACAGATATGTGAGCAATGCGGTCGTGGAGCGACCACGGGCGCGCGTGATCGGCACCGCGACGCCAATCACCAGCTGATGGGATCCGACGTTCCAGCCCTTGCGGAACCCCGGTGAGAGGGTGATCGAATCGTCAAACTCCACGACGGCCTCGAGCATCAGGTTGAACATGGGCGCCACGCGCCAGATGCCGCTCCCGGCCACGAACGCGGAGCGCCGGACGTCCGGCAGCCAGGTGTACCCGGCGTTGCCGTGGACGTAGACGTCTCCGTACTGCTTGCTCACCGGCGCGTTGAACTGCAAGCCGAGGGTCCCGGCGCCAAGGCCCCTGCTCTCGCTCCCGGTCGGCAGGATCACGCTCAGCCTCGGCGAGATGGCCGGACCGTCCGCGTCTTCTTCACGGAGCTGGTACCGGTAGTTCAGCAGCACGTCGCCGATGCCGCTGGCGTGCCCGGTGCCCGAAAAGGGCAGGGTGTACGAGAGTTGATGCGCCAGTCCCGGCGCCGGCCACTCCTGGGTGAAACCGCCCTCCCACGTGCGGTTGCGGCCGCGCGTCCACGTGAAGATGTTCTGGACGATTCCCGTCCCCTGGTTAAAGGCCTCCTCGACCAGGAACGAATTGTCCAGGATCTCCCACGGCCGGGAGGCGCCCCCAGCCGGCGCGCTCTGTGCGTACGCAGGGGAGCCCGGCAGGAAAAGCGACACAACAGCAGCGCACACGACGGACCCACGGATATTCATTGGCGTGGGTCCGATTATGCCGCACTCTTACGGTCGTGCGCTCATCGGCACGTAGGCGCGTTGCGTGGCGCCCGTGTAGATCTGGCGCGGCCGCACGATGCGCGTGTCGGGATCGCTCCGCATTTCCAGCCACTGCGCGATCCAGCCCGGCAGCCGGCCGAGCGTGAACATCACCGTGAACATGTTCACCGGAATCCCCAGCGCCTTGTAGATGATCCCCGAATAGAAGTCCACGTTCGGGTAAAGCCTGTGGCTGATGAAGTAGTCGTCCTTGAGCGCGATGTCTTCCAGTTTCATCGCGATCTCGAGCTGGCGGCTCTTGATGCCCAGCGTGCCCAGCACCTCCGTGCACGCCTTCTTCAGGATGGTGGCGCGCGGGTCGAAGTTCTTGTAGACGCGGTGGCCGAAGCCCATCAGCCGGCTGTTGTCCTTCTTGTCCTTGGCGCGATTGACGAACGTCTGCACATCGCCGCCCTCGGCCTCGATCTGGTCGAGCATCTCGATCACCTGCTGGTTGGCGCCGCCGTGGAGCGAGCCCCACAACGCGCTGATGCCGGCCGCGATGCTGGCGAACAGGTTCGCGCGCGAGCTGCCCACCACCCGCACGGTGCTCGTGGAGCAGTTCTGCTCGTGGTCGGCATGCAGGATCAGCAGCAGGTCGACGGCCTTCGCGAGCACCGGGTTGACCTCGAACTCCTCGCACGGCGTCGCGAACATCATGTGGAGGAAGTTCGAGGCGTAGCCGAGCGAGTTCTTCGGGTACATGAACGGCTGCCCGATCGAGTGCTTGTAGGAGTAGGAGGCGATCGTCGGCATCTTCGCGATGAGCCGGGTCACGCTGTCCTCGACGTGGGGCGGCGTTTCGGGGTCCTGGTAGAACGTGGCCAGCGCGCCCACCGCCGCGGCGCACACCGGCATCGGGTGCGCGTCCTTCGGGAAGCCCTCGAAGAAGCGCCCGAAGTCCTGGTGCACCATCGTGTGATGTTTGACGGCGTCCGTGAATCCCGCCAGCTGCCCGCCGGTCGGCAACTCGCCCTTGATGAGGAGCCACGCCACCTCGAGGAACGTGCTCTTCTCGGAGAGCTCCTCGATGGGATACCCCCGATACCGCAGGATGCCCTTCTCGCCGTCGATGAACGTGATGGCGCTACGGCAGGCGCCGGTGTTGCCGAAGCCCGGGTCGAACGTGATGGCGCCCGTCTTGGCGCGCAGCTGCGAGATGTCGATGCCGACCTCGCCTTCAGAGCCCGTGATCACGGGCAGGCTCAGGGGCTTGCCTGCGTAGTCGAGGTTGGCGACGTCGGACGTGAGCGTGGTCGGCATGGGAACACTCCTTGGCAGGGCGGTGCGCCGCGCCAACGATCCTGCGGCACATGAGTCCGAGAGCAGCAAACCATGTGCCAGACCGGGGGCGCCTCGCAGGCGCGCACGGGCGCTCCGAGCGGTCCCGCACTGTGGAAAGCTCCGCACCGCCACGTAGAATACGCCCCTGCCGCGCCGCCCGCTGCCCCCGCCGGGCCCCGAATGCGGCGCTACTGCCTCATTGCCTCGTTGCCTGAAACAGGCGCCACGTAGTACAGAATGCGCTGGCAGCTGTCGCACGTCACAATCGCATCGCTCTTGCGCACCTGCTGTTCGGCGTTCGGCCGGAGCCGGACGTGGCAGGCCGTGCACAAGCCGTTGACCATGGCCGCGACGGCCACGCCCTTGCGGCCCTTCAGCAGCTGTTCGTACTTGGCCAGATCCGGCGCGGGGACCGCCGCGGCGGCGGGCACGCGGGCCGCGGCCAGGCGGCCGAGTTCAGCCTCCTGCGCGCCACGGTCGGCCCGCAGGGTCTGCTTCCCGGCGTTGGCGTCGCGCGTGCGTTCGGCCAGGACGGTTTCGGCGTCCTTGAGAATCGTGTCGAGCGTGTCGGCCTCATCCATCAGCGCGATGATCCGATCCTCCAGCGCGGACTTGCCGGCGAGGGCGACTTCGATTTCGTGGTTGAGGGCCTGGAATTCCTGGTTGGTCTTGACCGCGGCCTTGTGGTCCTCGAATTTGGCCATGCGGCCGTCGATGGCGGAGACGTCCTTTTCCAGCGCGCGCCTGGCGTCCGCGTTGGTTCTTGCCGTGCCCCGGGCCGAATCCACCGCCGCCTGCGCCGAGGCCACCGCGGCGTCAAGCGCGCGTTCGGCGGCCGGAATCTCGCTAATCCGTTTCCGCGCCGCATCCGCGGCAGAATCAAGCGCCTGCAGCGCAATCAGGGACGACAGGGCTTCGAGCATGAAAAGACATTATTACCGATTACCGATTCCAGATTACCGATTACCGATTACCGATTCTGAATGGGCCCTCCAGGACTCGAACCTGGAACCAACCGGTTATGAGCCGGTAGCTCTAACCATTGAGCTAAGGGCCCTCGGGGGAATGGCGAAATGAGGGCAATGTCCGAAATGGCGACATGGCTCCTCAGCGTCCTTCGAGGAACGGTTTAAGGCGGCGCGACCGTGACGGATGGCGCAGCTTGCGCAGCGCCTTGGCCTCGATCTGCCGGATGCGCTCGCGGGTCACCGCAAAACTCTGACCCACTTCCTCGAGCGTGTGCTCCGAGCCTTCGCCCACGCCGAAGCGCATCTTGATCACGCGCTCCTCGCGCGGGGTCAGCGTGCGCAGCACGGAGTCGGTCTGCTCCTTGAGGTTCAGGTTGATCACCGACTCGGCCGGCGAGAGCACGTTCGTGTCGGGGATGAAGTCGCCCAGATGCGAATCTTCCTCCTCGCCAATCGGGGTCTCGAGCGAGATCGGCTCCTGCGCGATCTTCAGGACCTTGCGGACCTTGGAGACCGGGATGTCCATGCGCTGCGCGATTTCTTCCGACGTCGGCTCGCGCCCGAGTTCCTGCACCAGCGCCCGCGAGGTGCGGATGAGCTTGTTGATCGTCTCGATCATGTGCACGGGGATGCGAATCGTGCGCGCCTGGTCGGCAATCGCGCGCGTGATCGCCTGCCGGATCCACCACGTGGCGTACGTGGAGAACTTGTAGCCGCGGCGGTACTCGAACTTGTCCACGGCCTTCATCAGGCCGATGTTGCCTTCCTGGATGAGATCCAGGAACTGCAGGCCGCGGTTGGTGTATTTCTTCGCGATGGAGACGACCAGCCGCAGGTTGGCTTCGACCAGTTCCTTTTTTGCCTGCTCGGCCTGCGCTTCGCCCTCGAGAATCGTCCGCAGCATGAGCGTGAGGTCGTCGGTCGGCTGTTCGAGCTTGGCCGCCATGACCCGGATTTCCTTGCGCAGGTCGTCCTTGTGCTTGAGGAGGATCTTCTTCTCTTCCTCGCGCAGCTTCTTCTTCGGCTTCGGCTCCAGCTTCTGATCGATCTGGCGGATCTCCCGCTGCTTCCACTGAATGTCTTCCACCGCGCCCTTGAGGCCATCGATCAGCCGGCGCTTGACCAGTTCCGTGAACTCGATCTTGCGGATCGCGTTGGACACGGCCACCTTGGCGCGCAGGATCTTCCAGTGCGCCTTGCGGTACTTCTTCTTGTCCGCCTTGGGCACGCCGCCGAATTTCTCCTCGACCTTGACGGCGTTCTCCTGCGCGACGCGCACGGCGTCGATCTGTTTTTCCAGCTGCTTGCGGCGCCGCTCGAGCTTTTCGTCGGTGACTTCCTCCTCGTTGAAGATCACCAGCTCGCGAATGGTGCGCTCGCCGCGCTTGAGCTGTTCGCCCATCTCGATCACTTCCTGCGTCACCTTGGAGGTGCGGGAAATGAGCTTGATGACCGTGAGCTTGCCGCGCTCGATGCGCTTGGCGATCGCCACCTCACCCTCGCGGGTGAGCAGGGGGACCGTGCCCATCTCGCGCAGGTACATGCGGACCGGGTCGTTGGTCTTGTCGAGCGCGCCGGGCGTCAGGTCGAGTTCGCCGCCGCCGCCCTCGCCTTCCTCGCCGCCCATCTTCTCGTCGCGGTAGGTCTTCTCGGAGTCGACGATCTCGATGCCGGCGGCGCCGAAGGCGCTGAACAGATCGTCCAGTTCTTCGGCCGACGTCACGTCGGCGGGCAACAGCTCGTTGATTTCCTCATAGAGCAGATAGCCCTTCTCCTTGCCCATGGCGATGAGCGTCTTGATTTCGTCGTACTTTTCCTCAATGGACAAGATGTCTCTCCTGGCGTCGCGTTAGTCGTTCAAAGCTTCGAGCCGCCGGTGCAGCTCCAATTTTTTTGCCCACAAGTCGGCAAAGCGTTGGTCGTGGGCGCCCCCGGCGCCCTGCGGCGCGGCCTGCAGGCGGTCGATCTCCTCCTGCACCTCCGCGCGTTCCCGTTCCAGCCGCCGGCGCCTGAGGGCGTTGACACAATCGGATGCGGGAGCCGCCGGTTCCGTGGAGGCGGCCCTGGCCAGCAGCGCCCGCTCCCCCTCGTTTAGACGCTCCTGCACCATCGCTGGTAACACGTCGGCCGGCACATCGGCCAGGCTGCGGGCCACCTCGAAGACCGGGCCGGACATCAGTCCGTCCAGGTCGCCGTCCTCCAACTGCGCCAATGCCGCCAGGCCTTCCACCGGCCGGTGCACCAGCGTCCACAACAACCCCTGCTCGGCGTCCAGCAGCCGCGCCGTGACCGGCACCGC
>JANLHE010000435.1 GCA_024653875.1 Acidobacteriota bacterium | reverse complement strand
AACGACATCCTGATCGTCCCGCCGGTGCGTGCGCTGGTGATCTCCGGGCCGAACACGGGCGGCAAGACGGTGGCGCTGAAAGCGGCGGGGCTGCTGCCGCTGATGGCGCAGGCGGGGCTGCACATCCCGGTGGATCCGGGCAGCACGCTCACGCCCTTCCGGTCGATCTTCGCGGACATCGGCGACGACCAGTCGATCGCCGCCAGCCTCTCCACCTTCTCGGCCCGCATCGCGCACCTGGTGGAAATGGAACGCGCGCTGGAACTGCCCGCGCTCGTGCTGCTCGACGAGGTGGGTGGCGGGACCGATCCCATTGAAGGCGGCGCGCTCGGCACGGCCGTGATCGATCACTTCCGGCGGCGCGGCGCGACGGTCGTGGCCACCACGCATGACGACTCGCTCAAGTCGTACGCCGCCACCACCGACGGCATCGCGGCCGCCGCGATGGGATTCGTGCCCGAGACCTACGCGCCCACGTATCGCCTGGTCTACGGCGCGCCGGGACGCAGCCTCGCGCTTGAAATCGCCGAACGTCTGGGCATGCCGGCGTCGGTCATCGCGGCAGCGCGCGCCCGCCGGTCCGATCGCGAGACGCAACTGGCGGAACACCTCGCCCGCGTCGACAGGGAAATCGCCACGCTCGAACAGGAACGGCAGGCGCTGGGCGACGAACGACGCGGGGTGGCCGAGGGGCGGAAACAGCTGCTGACGCGCGAGTCACACGTGACCGAGCGCGAGGCCGTCCTGCGCCGGCGCCTGGACGACCGCGTCAACGAAAAACTGCGGGAGGCCCGCGCGGAAATCGACCGCGTGGTGGCGCAGGTCAAGACCCGGGCTGACGCGCTGGGCACCCTCGTCGTCTCCACCGGCGACATCGGACAGCTCCGCGTGCAGGGGCGCTCGGCGCTGGACACGATTGCGCAGCCGCTGGAGGCACCCGCGCCCGACGGCGCGGGCGCGGCCCTGCAGCGCGCGCCCGCCGCCGGCGACGCTGTCTTTGTCCCCGCGTTTGGAGCCACGGCGCGCGTCACCAGCGTCTCGGGCAAACACGCGGAAGTGGACATCCGCGGTAAGCGCATGAAGGTGGCCTGGCGCGACCTGCACACCTCGACGATGCCGGCCCCGGAAAAGAAGAGGGGCGGCGGCGTCACGGCCCCGTCGCGGACGGGGCTGGTCAGCGCGGTGCGCGAGCTGATGGTCATCGGCAAGACCGTCGATCAGGCGATCGACGAAGCCGAGAAATTTCTCGACGGCGCGCTCCTCGCGGATTCACGGCGCCTGCGGATCGTTCATGGTCACGGCACGGGGCGGCTGCGCGAGGCGATGACGAAGTTCTTCCGCGACCATCCGCTGGTGGCCACCGTCGGCCCGGCGCCGGACAACGAAGGCGGCAGCGGCGCCACGATCGTGGAGTTGAAAGACTGATGGCGCTGTTTCCCCAGTCGTTCCTCGACGACCTCAAGGCGCAGACCGACATCGTCTCGATCATCGGCGACGTGACGCCGCTCAAGAAGGCCGGCGCCACCTGGAAGGGCCTCTGCCCGTTCCACACGGAGAAGTCGCCCTCCTTCAACGTCAACAAGGACAAGGGATTCTTCAAGTGCTTTGGCTGCGGCGTCGGCGGCGACGTGGTCAAGTTCGTCGAGCTGTACCAGAAGGTCACATTTCCTGAGGCGGTCAGATATCTCGCGCAGCGGGCAAGCCTGGCCATTCCCGAGGCCGTCGAAGGATCGGAGGACCGGGTGGCGGCGGCCGAACGGGAGGCCCTGGTCAAGCTGCACGAAGACGCCCAGGTCTTCTACTTGGAGCAGCTCACGGGCTCCGCAGGGACCCGGGCAAAGCGCGAGGTCGAGGCCAGGGGCCTGGCATCCGCCACGATCGAGACATTCGGCTACGGGTACGCGCCCGCCGGCGGCCGGGACACGCTCCACAGCCTGTTTTCAGGCCGAAAAGTGCCCTTGCCCCTCCAGATCATGTCCGGCCTGGTCATGCAGCGGGACGACGGGAGGATCGCGGACCGGTTTCGGCACCGGCTGATGATCCCGATTCGGCGGGATACGGGCGCGCACATCGGATTTGGGGGACGGGCCCTGGACGAAGGGCAGGTGCCCAAATACCTGAACTCGCCGGAGACCCCGATCTACTCCAAAGGCCGTACTTTGTACGGGTTAGACGTGACGAAGGGGGCCATAAAGAAGCACAATTACTGTGTGCTGGTCGAAGGCTACTTCGATTTGGCGCAGGTCTGGCAGGCTGGGGTGACCAACGTGGTCGCGTCCAGCGGAACTGCGCTGACGGTGTCCCAGGCCCGGCTGTTGAAACGGTTTGCCGGAAAAATCGTTCTGAGCTTTGATCCGGACGCGGCCGGTCAGGGGGCGGCGGTGCGGTCGTCCGAGCTGCTGGTGGCCGAGGGTTTCCAGGTCAACGTGGCCCTGCTGCCTGACGGCAGCGATCCCGATACGTACATCCGGAAGGCCGGAGGGCGCGCGTATGTTGAGCGCCTCAAGGCCTCGCGCGCGTATCTGGAGTTTCTGCTGGACCGCGCGGCGGAGCGCCTCGACCTGAACCGGCCGGAAGGCCGGCGGATGTTCATCGGGCAGATGTTGTCGGTGGCCGCCACCATCCCCGACGCCGCGGCGCGCGATCAGTTCGCGGATCGCCTGGCGCACAAGGCGCGCATCACCGAAGCGGTGGTGCGCGACGAGATTCGGAAGGCGGCCGCGCAGAAGAAGACCGAGGCCCCCGCCGTGGCGGTGCCGGTCACGGCGCGGCTGCTGGACGCCGAGCAGGGGTTGTTGTGGACGCTGGTGCACCGGCCGGTGGAAGGCCTGGCGGCATTGGCGCAGTTG
>JANLHE010000434.1 GCA_024653875.1 Acidobacteriota bacterium | reverse complement strand
AGGCCCTCCGCGTGTGTCCGCGCGGTGCTGTCGATCCGCTGATCACCGTCGAGGCGGCCACCGGCACCTGCCTCGTCCTGCGCGGCGACGCGGACCGTGGCGCGAGGCACTTTGATCGGGCACTGCGCGCCTGTCAGGCCATTTCCCACCGCTTCCAGGAATGGATTGTCACGTCCGAACGCGATCGGCTCGTCGATCGGGGACAGTCGCCTGCCAGCGTCGATCGGCGGCGACATGCGGATACCGAAGACACCAACCTGATTCTGACTGATGTCTCCGCGATGCTGGGCGCGGGTCACTCGATCGACGTCATGGCCCAGCGGTTGGCCGCCATCATCGCCACCACCGCGCTTCGTTCGCGCCTGGACGTCACGAGCGATGACCTCCGCGACGATGATACGCACGCGCCTGTGGACTGGGAAACCGGGACTGACGGCACCCACCGCATCGTGTTGACCGACAGCAGCCGACGCGTGGTGCTCAGCCTCCGCGCCGTCCACTCGCTCGAAGATGTCTCCCTGGTGCGAAACCTTGTCGACATCGCGAAGTCCGCGGCCAACCAGGCCGGCGGCCCTCAGCAGCAGGACGAGGAGCTGCTGTGGCCCCAGGTGTCTCTGCCCAGCAGCACGGGTGCGATCTTCTGGTCGCCGCGCATGCAGGAGTTCCTGCGGATCGCGATGCGCCTCGCCGCGACGGAGCTGCCCATCCTCATCACGGGAGAGACCGGGACAGGCAAGGAAGTGGTCGCGCGGCTGATTCACGAGAACAGCAAATGGGCGCGCGGTCCTTTCGTGCCCTTCAACGTCTCTGCCCTGTCGAAGGACCTGGTGGAGAGCCAGATGTTCGGCTTCCGCCGCGGCGCGTTCACGGGCGCCATTGAGGCGTCTGGTGGCGTCGTTCGCGCGGCGGAACACGGCACGCTGTTCCTGGACGAGATCGGCGATCTTGACATCTCGCTCCAGCCAAAGCTCCTCCGGTTCCTCGAATCTGGCGAGGTGCACCCACTCGGCGAAAGCCGGCCGGTCCAGACCCGCGTGCGGGTGGTGGCCGCCACGAACGCCGACCTGCGCACGCTGGTCGCCGCGCAGCGTTTCAGGAGTGATCTGTTCTACCGGCTGGACACGGCCACGTTGACGCTGCCGCCGCTCCGTGACCGCAAAGACGAAATTCCCGCGCTGGCCGCCCTGTATGTCCGCAAGGCGTGCAAGGAATCGGGCCGGCAGAACTTGAATGTGGCCGACGACTTCATCGCCGCGCTCCTGCTCCACGACTGGCCGGGCAACATCCGGCAGCTCGCCAATGAAATTCGGCGGGTGGTCGCGCTGGCAGAGGATGGCGCAACGGTCTCGGCGCGCGACCTGTCACCAGACGTCGCGCAAGGCTGGGCCTCCAGCCATGGCGCGGCGGCGCCACGGGAGGCCGGGCCCACGGTCACGGTGCGGGTGGATCAACCTTTGGATCGTGCGCTCGACGATGTGGAACGGGCCTTCCTGGAACGCGCGTTGACGCAAACACGCGGGCACGTGTCGGATGCGGCGCGATTGCTGGGCATTTCCCGGAAAGGGCTCTTCCTGAAGCGGAAGAAACTGGGACTGGAATAGGCGGCGCGGGACCGTTGCCCCGCGCCGCTGAAGACGCCGACCGTTACTTACCGGCTGCCTGAATCTGCTGCGCGACCTTCTCCACCTCGGCCCACACCCGTAACAGGTTGCCGCTCCACAGCTTCGCAATCTGCTCCTCGGTGTAGCCGCGCTTGACCAGCTCAAGCGTGACGTTGAACGTCTCCGCCGCGCTGTTCCAGCCCGTCACGCCGCCGCCCCCGTCGAAGTCCGACGAGATGCCCACGTGATCGATGCCGATGAGCTTCACGATGTAGTCGATGTGGTTGACGAAGTCCGCCACGGTCGCGCGCGCCGGCACCGGGTACTTCGTCTGAATCGCCTGGAGCCGCTTGTCGTAGTCCGCGCGCTTCTCCGGCGTCAGCGCCGCCAGCGCGGCCTGATTGCCGCCGCGGCCACCCGCGCCGCCGCCGCGCGGCGCCGCCTGCGGCGCCGTCCCTGTGTCGGCCGCTTCCAGCGAACACGGCGGCGGCCCGGAGGGCGCCGCGCCCTGGCCGCGTCCCGCCCCGCCGGCCGCCGCGCCACCCGCGCGTCCGCCGCCACCGCCGCGCGCGGGCGCCACGATTCCGAACTCGGCGTTGAGCGCGGCCGTCTCTTTCTGCCGCGCCGCCATCAGGTCGTCCACCTTCACGTAGCTGGCAAACGCCACGGTCTGCACCACGCCGCCGTTCTTCTTGAGCGCGAGCAGGGTCTCGTCGTCGAGATTACGGGTGTGGTTCGCCAGCGCGCGCGCCGCCGAGTGCGACGCAATGACCGGCGCCTTCGAGAGCGCGATGGCCTGCAGGTTCGCCTGCTTCGACGGGTGGGAGAGGTCCACCATGATGCCCCACTTGTTCATCTCGGCGATGACCTGCTTGCCCAATGGACTCAGGCCGCCGTGAATGCCGCCGTTGGCCGCCTCGGTGCTGTTGGAGTCCGAGAGCTGGCTGTTCCCGTTGTGCGACAGGGACATGTACCGGCCGCCGCGCGTCCAGAACTCCTTCACGCGCTCAAGGTCCATCCCCAGCCCGTAGCCGTTTTCGATCCCGATGACGGCCACCTTCTTGCCGCTCTTCGCGATGCGGACAACGTCGGCCGGCGTCAGCGCCAGTTCGATCTCGTTCGGCGCAATCTCCTTGGTGAGCCGATGCACGGCGTCCATCTTCTCGATGACTTGGCGATACGCATTGGCGTACCCCTCTTCCGTCAAGGCACCCTGCCCGACGTAGGCAATCATGAACGACACGTCCAGCCCGCCCTCTTTCATCTTGGGCAGGTTGACCTGCGTGGTCAGGCGCATCGTGTAGTTGCACTCGACGCGGAAGTTGTTCGGGTTGATGTCGTCGTGGGTATCGGCGGTGATGACCCGCTCGTGAATGCCGCGGGCCTTCGTGATCAGGGCCTGATCGGCGGCGGTCGTCTGCGCGGCCAGCGGTGCGATGGACGTGATGATGATGGCGATCCCGAGCGCGGCGAGCGCGCCGGTAAGCAACGTGCGTGAAGACATAAGCAACCCTCCCTCCGAGGTGGGAGGATTGTACTTCGTCAGCCGGCGACGCGCTTGGCCTGCGCGTTGTGCCGCGTCACGTGCGCGACGGCCCAGTCACCCACCTGGTACAGGCTGATTTGGCCCAGGATCGACTTCACGGTCCACAAGCCCCGGGACTCGGGCAGCGCGCGCAGCGCCCGCACCAGGCGCTCCTGCGAGGCGCGCCCGCGCGCCAGCGCCTCGGCTTTGGTGATGCCGGCGGGCGGATGAAATTTTTCCGGGGCTTCCAATTGGTCAGGCACCAGCGCCGTGATCTCCGGGAACGGCGTCTCCTCGAAGTCCGGCTCCGGCGCCTTGGCCAGCGGCACGGACCCATCCACGAGACCGGCAAACCCCTCGTTGGTCACGGCCACGTGCCACGCGATGCCGGCCACGTTCCACGCACCGTCGGGCCGCGCCGTTTCGGCCACCGCCTCCGGCGTGTGCTCGACCCGCGCCAGGAACCGGCCCATGGCCGCTTCGAAGGCCGCCACCGTGACCGCAATCCGTTCGTCGTGTGTGATGTCTGATGTCATGCGAGTGAGAGCTTATCGAATCTCGAGCGGCGAATCGATCCGCACGCGAAGAATCGTCCCCGCGGGCAGGTCCACGTCCGTGCCGTCGGTGGCGGCAATGGTCCCGCCGGCGCCCACCAGCACGCCCACCAGCAACCCCTTGCCGCCGCCCAGCAGGCCGCCCAGAATCGCGCCCACCACCGCACCGGTGCCGATCCGGCTCATGTCATCGCCCATCTTCCCGTCCAGCGCCTGCGTGACCGAGGCGCGCAACCGCGCCGGGCCCTCACGCAGCAGGATTTCGTCAAACGACAAGGTCAGGCTGCCGCGGCGCTCCACGCGCCCCGCGGGTCGCACCGACCCGACGAACCCGCGGACCACGGTGCCGGCCGCGATGACCACGTCCCCGCCCAGCTTGAGATCCACGAGGCTCGTGGCCTCGAAGCGCTGTTCGACCTTCGCGGTGGCCGAGTTGAGCGCGGTCTGCAGACGCACATCGATCTCGGTGCCGACCGGCACCACCCACACGCGGCCGCTCGGCGCGGGATCGTCCAGGAAGGGCTGCGCGCTGACCTTCTGGCCACGGCTCTTCACGCGCAGGGTCTCGAGCCGATCGCGCACGCCGTTATAGTCCGCGCGCGACACCGTGCCCCCGCGGCGGACCATCACCCGCATGAAGATAACTTCTTCCTTCAAGCCGGTCAGGGATTTCTCCACGTCAGCCGCCAGGGTCGGGTCGGACGCCTTGAGGGCCGCGGCCTGTTTCTCGATCGCGGCCGTGACGGCGTCCAGGCGCTCCACGTCCGCGGCGGTCACGGCCGCCTGGGCCCAGGCGGTTCCCGCCGCCGCCACCAGCACCCCCACGGTCAACAGTCCCAACAGAGTCATTCGTAGTCGGCGCATCACCAGATCTCCTCAGACACCGGCGCGGCTCAAGCCACGCCCTGCGTACCCATCGTCGCATGTTCATTGTGACTCCGGAGACCCGTGGCTGGCCTCCGGTATGATCAGGGGGTATGGCGGTTCCCGTCCGGCTTCACAAGACGTTTGGCGTGCGCGTCGGCTCGGTCCAAGTCGGCGGCGGCGCCCCGGTCGTCGTCCAGAGCATGACGATGACCGATACCACGGACGCGGCAGGGACGGCGCGGCAGTGCGTGGAGCTGGCCGAGGCCGGGTCGGAGATGGTGCGGATCACCGTCAACACGCCGGAGGCGGCGGCCGCCGTGCCAGAGATCAAACAGCGGATGCTCGACGCGGGGTGCACGGCGCCGCTCATCGGAGACTTCCACTACAACGGGCATCAGTTGCTCACGCGGCATCCTGCCGCCGCGGCCGCGCTCGACAAGTACCGCATCAACCCCGGCAACGTCGGCACCGGCCGCCGCCGCGACGAGCAGTTTTCCACGATTTGCCAGGTGGCCGTGGAACACCAGAAGCCCGTGCGCATCGGCGTCAACGGCGGATCGCTGAACCAGGAACTGGTGATGGCCCGGATGCAGGAGAACACCGACAGGAACCTGGGCAAGTCGTCGGAGGAGATCGTCAACGAGTGCATGGTGGAGTCGGCCCTGCAATCCACCAACCTGGCGCTCGACTGCGGCCTGCGCACGGACCAGATCATCATCTCGTGCAAGGTCTCGCGCCCGCTCGATCTGATCAGCGTGTATCGCGATCTGGCGCGCAAGACCCATCAGCCGCTGCACCTGGGCCTGACCGAGGCCGGCATGGGGACCAAGGGGATTGCCTGGTCGGCGGCCGCGCTCGGCGTGCTGCTGCACGAAGGCATCGGCGACACGATTCGGGTATCGCTCACGCCCAAGCCTGGCGGCGACCGCCGCGAGGAAGTGTACGCGGCGTGTGAAATCCTGCAGGCGCTTGGGTTGCGATCGTTCTCCCCCGCCATCACCGCCTGCCCCGGCTGCGGCCGCACGACCTCGTCGACGTTCCAGGAGCTGGCCGAACGGATTCAGGGCTACGTGCGCGAGATGATGCCGGTGTGGAAGACGCGGCACCCCGGCGTGGAGACGATGACGGTGGCCGTGATGGGCTGCGTGGTCAACGGCCCCGGCGAATCGAAGGCGGCCAGCATCGGCATCTCGCTGCCCGGCACCGGGGAATCGCCGAACTGCCCCGTGTATATCGACGGCGCGCACGCCACCACGCTGCGCGGCAACTACGACGAGCTGGCGGCGGCCTTCCAGGCCCTGGTGGACGACTACGTCACACGGCGGTATCCGTCCGCCTGACCGTGCGCTAAGATCCCCTCCTTGAGCGTGAGAGGGGATGCCATGCGCCGATCGGTGATCGTAGTTGCCTCAGTTCTTGCCTTTGTCTCCGCCTGGGCGGTTGCACCCACCGCGCAGACCAAACCCACCATTACCGCAGCCGAGTACGGCCAGTTCGAGCGCCTGACGACCGGGGCGCCCCGCGGCGGCCTGTCGCCTGACGGACGGTGGCTGGCGTACGGGATCTCGCGCGTCGACGGAAACAACGAGCTGCGCATTGTTCCGGCGTCGGGCGGCGCCGGCGCAAAGCCGCGCGTGGTCGCGTTCGGCACGCAGGCCGCCTTCAATGCCACCTCCGCGTGGCTCGCTTATGCCATCGGACAGTCCGAGGCGGAACAGGAGCGGCTGCGCACGGCGCGGCAGCCGGTGCAGCGCAAGCTGGGCCTGCTCAACCTGGCCACCATGACAGAGACGATCTTCGAGGGCGTGGAGTCCTTTGCGTTCGATCGGACGGGCCAGTCGCTGGCGATGAAACGGTACGCGCCCGTCGCCGCCGGCGGAGCGGCAGCGCCTGCCGGTGCGGCACCGGGCGGACGGACCGGAGGTGCCCCCGGTGGCGCGGCTCCAGCGGCGGCCGCCGTGGGCACCACGCTCATCGTGCGCGACCTGGCGTCGGGCACCGACATCACGTTCGGCAACGTGAGCGAGTACGCGTGGCAGGCCTCCGACACCGGCCGCCTGCTGGCGATGGTCATCAGCGCCGAGGGCCAGGCCGGTAACGGCATTCACCTGTTCAACCCGGCCACGTCGGTGCTGCGCGTACTCGACGCCTCCGCGGCTGCGTACTCCTCGATCACCTGGCGCGACGACGCGGCTGACCTGGTGGCGCTGCGGTCCAGGACGAACGACACACGCGATGGCCCCACGCAGGTGGCCGTGGCGTGGACGTCGTTAGGGACGTCCGGGGAACGGGCGGCGACGCTGGACCCCACGGCGGGGGCGCTGCCGGCCACGCAGCGTCTGGTCACGTTCCGCCGGCCGTCGTGGCTTGGGGAGCTGGATGGCCCGGCCGCGAGCGGGGCGATGGTCATGCTCGGCGTGGCGGACTGGACCGCCAAGCCGGCCGAACCCGCGACGCCTGAAGGCGGCCGCGGGGGCCGCGGCACACCGCCGCCAGAACGCGCCGATGTGGACGTCTGGCATTGGAACGACACCGTCGTCATGTCGCGCCAGAAGCTGAGCGTGGCCGCCGATGGCCGGCGCAGCCTGCCGGCCGTGTGGCACCTCACCAGCGGCCAGTTGACGATCATCGGCAAGTCGTTCGACGAATCGGTTGCGCCGATTCGGGGCACCGCACTGGCGCTGGTCAGTGAGTTCACGCCGTACCTGATGGACCGATCGATCGGCCGCGGCGCCTCGGATCTGCTGCTGGCCGACCTCTCCACCGGCGTCCGCACGCCACTGAAGACGCGGCTCGCCGGCGCGGCCTCGGCCAGTCCCGGCGGCAAGTACGTGCTGTTCAGCGAAGGCGGGCACTACTGGACGATCGACCTGGCCACCAGGACCACCACCAACATCACGCGCGCGATCAAGACATCCTTCGTGGATCTCGAATCCGACAGCACCGCCCCGGCCACGCCGATGTTCGGCGTGGCCGGGTGGACCAAGGACGATGAGGCGGTGGTGCTGAACGATGCGTTCGACCTGTGGAAGGTGACGCCCGATGGGCGGAACGCCACGCGCCTGACCTCGGGCGCCGCGGAACGGGTCCGGCATCGGTACGTCAGGGTGGATGCCGCCGGGTTCGGCGCCGCACCCGAGCCGCTCGATCTCGAGCACGG
This sequence comes from Acidobacteriota bacterium, assembly GCA_024653875.1. Taxonomy (GTDB): domain Bacteria; phylum Acidobacteriota; class Vicinamibacteria; order Vicinamibacterales; family SCN-69-37; genus SYFT01. The sequence continues at coordinate 4,276 of JANLHE010000434.1, read as the reverse complement.
CTATCTCACGCTGTTCGGCACGCGATCGAAGAAGTCCGGCTTCGCCCGGGTCTCCCCTGGCGCCGCGGGCGCGGCCCCGGCGGTGACCCGCCTCGTCTGGCTCGACAAGAGCGTGAGCGGCCTGGCGAAGGCCGAAAAGGCAGATGTGTTTGTCTACACGTCCCAGGCGGCCGACGACTCGCCGGATCTGTTCCTGGGCGGACCGGACCTGACGAACGCGGGCGCGGTCACAGCCACCAACCCGTTTGTCTCGAAGTACGCATGGACCCGATCGGAGCTGGTCGAGTACACGGTGCAGCCGAAGGGCAAACCGAAGATGACGCTGCAGGGCTCGCTGTACTACCCGGCCAACTACGAGCCCGGCCGGAAGTACCCGATGGTCGTGTACCTCTACGAGAAGCTCTCCGACGGCCTCCACCGGTTCCAGGCGCCGTCCGAACGAGACTATTACAACGGCACTGCGCTGACGCAGCAGGGCTATTTCTTCTTCCAGCCGGACATCGTGTTTCAGCCCGGAGACCCCGGCGTCTCGGTGCTGGACTGCGTCACGGCCGCGGTGAAGAAGGTGGTCGACATGGGCGCGGTGGATGGCGCGAAGGTGGGCGTCATGGGCCACTCGTGGGGCGGGTTTGACGCGATGTACCTGGCCACGCACTCGAAGATCTTCGCGGCGGCCGTGTCGGGCGCCGGCATCGCCAACCTGATCAGCAACTACGGCAACCACCACTGGTCGTCCGGCATCGCGGAGACGGACCATATTGAAACCGGGCAACAGCGCATGGTCGTGCCGTTGTACGACGACCTGCCCGGTTATATCCGCAACTCGGCGGTCTTCGGCATTTCGACCATGACCACGCCGCTGCTGCTGATGACCGGCGACAACGACGGCACGGTGTACTGGCACCAGTCCGTGGAGCTGTACAACATTGCACGCCGCGCCCGAAAGAACGTGGTCATGCTGGTCTATAACAATGAAGACCACGGGTTGCGCAAGAAGAAGAACCAGGTGGACTACCACCGGCGCATCCAGGCCTGGTTCGGGCACTACCTGAAAGGGGAACCCATCGCCCCCTGGATCGCGGAGGGAGTTCCGGCGCTTGCGCGCGCCGGCCGTGACTGAATCGTACCGGTGTTAAGATACTGGCAGACTTAGTTCGGAGGCTTGATTAATGGCTGACAACAAAAACCTTCATCGGCAATGGGCTCGTGCCGGCGCAGCGGTGCGACTGGGCGAGTTGCTGTCGGAAATAGCCGAGATTTACCGCGCGTTCCCCGAACTGCGCAAACCTGGCGGACGTGCCGCCGCCGGCGCCGGTGCGACAGCGGGTTCCGACGACAAGAAACGCAAGTTCTCCGCCCGCGGCAAGAAGGCCATCAGCGAGGGCATGCGAAAGTACTGGGCCCGCCGCAAGGCGTTGGCCGCCAAAGCCGAGAAGAACAAGTAGGCGCCGGTCCGGGCGCCTACCACCCCATCCTGGCGCGCAGGGCCGTGATCTGCGTCACGTGATGGGCGCCGTGCCAGGCATACAGCTGCATCATGTCCCCGAGTGTCATCGGCCCCCGCTCGGGGTGCATGACGGTGCGGGCAAACGCCGCCGCGTCCATCGACTGCAGGCACTGCACCCAGCGGGCGTGCAGCCCCTCGATGATCGACAGCGACCATGTCGGCGGCGCCACCCGTGCGTCCGGCATCTCGGCCCAGCCCTTCTCGTTGTACGGCTTGATCGTCGGGTTGTCCTCGGTCACGCCCAACTTGAAGCGGGTAAACGCATTCATGTGGCTGTCGGCCAGGTGGTGCACGATCTGGCGCGGGGTCCAACCGCCTTCGCGATACGGCGTGTCGAGCTGCGCCTCGATCAGTCCGGCCACCGCGGCCTCCAACGCCTCCGGCACCTGGCCAATCTGATCGATCCGCGCGGCGCGCCCGGCCCCGTCAAGGTCCGCCACCCGCACCCACTTGCCCGTGGGGTATCTCAGTTCGTCAAGCGTCATCGCCCTCTCCTTGTCATGCAGGTTCCAGGAACATCGCGGCTCGGCTCTTCCGATGCCAGACGAGCAACAGCGACGCGCCTATCAGAATGAGCCCCACCGACAGGCCCGTCCACAATCCCGCCACGCCCCACCCGCGCGTGAAGCACAACCAGTATCCAATCGGCAGACCGATCAGCCAGTGGCCGATCAGATTAAAGACCATCGCGGTCCGCGTGTCACCCAGCCCGCGCAGCGCCCCCGTGGCCACGGTTTGCAGCCCGTCGAACAGCTGGAACACCGAGCAGATGAAGAGCAGGACGATGCCGACCTCGATGACCGTGGGGTCCGACGAGTAGATGCGGATGAGCGTGGCCGGCATCACGAAGAACAGCACCGCCGAGCCGGCCATGACGGTGGACGCCAGGCCCAGCGCGGCCCACCCGGCGCGGTGCACGCCGACGGAATCGCGGCGGCCGACCGCCTGCCCGACCCGGACGGCCGCCGCCGACCCGAGCCCAAAGGGAATCATGTAGATGAACCCGGCGATGTTGAGCACGACCTGGTTGGCCGCCGACGCCAGCGGGCCGATGCGCCCGGCCAGCGCCGACGCGGCCGCAAACACCCCCACCTCCAGCGTGATCTGCAGCGCGGCGGGCCACCCGAGACGGAACAGCCGCCAGACGCGCTCGCCCTCCCACCGGAACGGCACATCGTGCAAGCCCGACGGCGTGTCGCGCTCCTGGTAGAGAATGACGCCGAACAGGCTGACCGCCAGCACCACGCGCGAGGCCACGGTCGCGAACGCCGCGCCGCTCACGCCCAGCGCCGGCATGCCGAGGTTGCCGTAGATCAGCACCCAGTTCACGAACACGTTCATGAGGTTGGCCGCCACCAGCGCCACCATCACCGGGCGCACCAGGTTCATGGACTGCAGGTACCGGCGGAACACCACGTACGCCAGCAGCGGCGGCACCGACCAGATGAGCTTGCCGGTATAAGGCTCGAGTTCCACCAGCAGATCCGGGTGGAATCCGAACGCCGGCAACCACGCCACGGCCACGAGCGCGACCACCATCAGGAAGACCGACAGCATCAGCGCGAGCTGCAGCCCCGCGAACAGCCAGCGGTGACACTCGTCCACGCGGCCCGCGCCGAAGCTCTGGGCGACGAACGTGTCGAGCGCCAGAAGGGTGCCCACCCCGAACACCAGCAGCGTCATGAAAAGGATGCCGCCGGTGCCCACGGCGCCAATCGCCGCCGGTCCCAGCGGCCCGACCATGACGGTGTCCACGATGCTCATCGCGAACCACCCCAGCTCGGCCAGCACCACCGGCACCGCCAACCGCAGCATCAAACGGACTTCGGTCAACATTCCATCAGCGGACGGCCGTCATGAGGATCTCCACGAGCGCATTGCGGCTCACCAGCCTGGCGCCGACCGTGGCCCTGGCCGGGGGCGCGGTGGGCACAAACTCGCGGTAGACGCCGTTCATCGCCGCGAAGTGCGTGAGGTCCGGCAAGTACACCGTGCTGTCCACCACGTTGGCAAACGACAGGCCCTCGGACGTCAGGGTGCGCTGGATGCGGGTCAGCACCTCGCGCGTCTGCGCCGCCGGATCGCCTATGTTGGCGCCGGTGTTCCCGAGCACGCCGGACAGGAACACGCGATGGCCCGCGCGAACGGCCGTTGACAACGGCAGGCTCGGCGAGACGACGGGCCCGACCACTGCCTTCGCGCCTCGCGTGGCCACCAGGGTGATCTCCACAAGCGAACTGTTCCCCACCAGTTGGGCCACGGCTGTGGCGCGGGCCGGCGGTTCTTTCGAAAAGTACGTCCGATAGACGTCGTTCATGCCGTCGAACATCGCGTCGTCGATGACAAACACCCGCGCCTGCACGACATGCTCAAACCCGACACCGGCGGTCTTGAGCAGCGTGGCGGCGTTGTCGAGAATGGTCTTGGTCTGCGCGCCGATACTTCCCGGCACCGGGGCATCATCGGTGCCGCGGCGCGATACGAGCCCCGAGAGGAACACCAGGTCATCGGTGCGAATGATGGTTGAGTACGGCCGCGGCGACTTCACCCAGCCGGCCGGGTGCAGGACCTCGCGCGTGGCGCGCCTGGGGACGGCAATCGCGGCAATCTCCACCAGGGCGCCATTCAGCAGGTCCGCGACCACGGTGGTGCGGGTGGGTGGCGCATCGGGGAAATACGTCCGGTAGGCATCGTTCATCGCCCCGAAGTCCGCGGCGTTCTTCAGGAAGACCGACACACTCACCGTCCGGGCCAGCGATGTGTCCGCCG
>JANLHE010000433.1 GCA_024653875.1 Acidobacteriota bacterium | reverse complement strand
CTGCCGGCGCGCATCCCGAACCTCCTGGTCAACGGCGCGACGGGCATCGCGGTGGGCATGGCGACGAACATCCCGCCGCACCACCTCGGCGAGGTGTGCACGGCGCTCATCAAGATGATCGACGCGGACCTGGAACTCACCAGCGCGCAGCTCTGCAAGTACATCAAGGGGCCCGACTTCCCGACGGGCGGCCAGATCCTGAACACGCCGCAGGAGATCAGGGACATCTACGAGACGGGATCCGGCAGCATCCGCATGCGGGCCACCTGGCAGAAAGGTCCGGAGACGCGGACCGGCAAGACCATCTTCATCACGAGCGTGCCCTATGCGATGAGCAAAGCCACGCTCATCGAACGGATCGCCGACGTCGCGCTCTCGCGCAAGCTTCCGCACCTGCTTGACGTCAGGGACTTGTCCACGGACGACGTGCGGATTGCGCTGGAGTTGAAGCGGGACGCGGACGAGCAGATGGTGATGGCGTATCTGTACAAGCACACGCCGCTGCAGTCCACGTTTCCGGTCAACCTGACGTGCTTGATTCCGACCGAAAACCCGGCGGTGGGCCGGCCCGATCGCATCAGCCTGCACGACATCCTCTGGCACTTCCTGCATTTCCGGCTCGAGGTGGTTCGCGCGCGGCTCAACTGCGAGCTGGCCTCTCTCAAACGGCGCATCCACATCCTCGAGGGATTCGCGAAGGTCTTTGACGCCCTTGACGACATCCTGCGCATCGTTCGCAAATCCGAGGGAAAGGCAGACGCGGCCTCGCAGATCATCGCCCGGTTCGGCCTGGATGCGGATCAGACCGACGCCATCCTCGAACTGAAGATCTATCGGCTGGCCCGCCTTGAAATCCTGGTCATCCAGCAGGAACTGGCGGCCAAGCGGAAGCGGGCGAAGGAAATCAGCGGCCTGCTGACCAAGGACGCGGACCTGTGGCAGATCGTGCGCAGCGACATCGAGCTGGTGAAGAAGACCTACAGCGACCCGAAGGTCGACATGCGCCGGACCGAGATCGCCGGCGCGGTCAGCGAGCCGGAGTACACGGCGGACGACTTCATCATCGACGAAGACAACGTCGTCATCGTGACGCGCGACGGGTGGGTGAAACGGCAGAAGGAAGTGAAGGACGTGGCGTCGACGCGCGTCCGCGAGGGCGACCAGGTCCTGGCGGTGCTGCCGGGCAGCACCAGGGCGTCGGTGGTGTTCTTCACAAGCCTCGGCGTGGCGTACACCTCGCGCATCATCGACATCCCGGCGTCCACCGGGTATGGCGAGCCGATTCAGAAGATGTTCAAGTTCAAGGACGCCGAGCGCATCGTCGGCGCGGTGAGCCTGGACAGCCGGATGTCCGGCGTCACCTCGCACGCGCTGGCGGTGTCGAGCGACGGCTACAGTCTGCGGTTTTCGTTTGAGCCCCATGCCGAACCCAGTACGAGGTCCGGACGCCGTTATGCACGAACCGCCGTGGGGGCCGAGATTGTCGGGGTCGCGCGCGTGACCGGCGACGAAACCGTCATCGCCGCCACGCGCCAGGCCCGGGCGATGTTGTGTCCGGTCGAGGAGATCAACCTGCTGTCGGGCCCTGGCCGCGGGGTCATTCTGATCAAGATCAACAAGGATGACGACCGGGTGCTGGGTTTCCTGGCGTCCAAGGGCGACCGGGATCTGATGACGGTGGAGACCACCCGCGGCGCCGAACAGACGATCAGCACGACGAAGTACGAGGTGACCGGCCGTGGGGGCCGGGGACGCGAATTGCTGCAGCGCGCGCAGTTCGTCCGCGTGATCCCCGCCATTCCCGAGGTGCCCGTGCTGCCCGAGCGGAATTGAGACGGTTTTTGACTTACAATTCGCCGGGACTCAGAAACGACCTCTGAGGTCGTTTTCGCTGGTTGCTCACGGAAACGACCTCAGAGGTCCTTGTGTCTTTTCTACCAGGGGGATGTCGATGCGTGGATTGTTGGCAGCGGGGTTGGTGTTTGTCTGTGCGTTGGTCGTGACCGCGACCAACACGTCGGCACAGGGTGGTGGACAGGGCGGTGGCCAGGGGGCTCCTCCCCAGAACTTGCAGGTCTTGCCGAAGGAAATGACGCGCCAGGAAGTGACAGCCTTGATGCGCACGGTCACGGCCGCTCTGGGTGTCCAGTGCACGCACTGCCACGTTGGCACAC
>JANLHE010000431.1 GCA_024653875.1 Acidobacteriota bacterium | reverse complement strand
CGTCTCGCCGTCAAGCTCCAGGACCAGCCGCAACACGCCGTGCGTGCTGGGATGCTGCGGTCCCATGTTGACGGTCATCGTCTCGCTTCGTAACTCGGGCATTACAGATCCTCTTCCACCCACTCGCACACGGCATGAATCCACGTGCGGTGCACTTCCTGCACGCGCGCGGTGACCTGGCTGGGCACGTTCACGTGCACGTCGGCCAGCCGTCCCGCCTCGCCGCCGTCGCGCCCGGTGAGCGCGATGGTGGAGAGCCCGCGCGCCTTCGCCACCCGCAGCCCTTCGATCACGTTGGCGGACTGCCCGCTCGTCGTGATCCCCACCGCCACATCGCCCGGCCGTCCCAGCGCCTCGACCTGCCGGGCGAACATCGCCGCCACTCCCAGATCGTTGGCGGCGGCGGTCAGGACCGCGCTGTCCGCGGTCAGGGCCAACGCGGCCACCGCGCGCCGGACCTTGGCAAACCGCACCACCAGTTCGGTGGCCAGATGCTGCGCATCGGTGGCGCTGCCCCCGTTGCCGAACACCAGCACCAGCCGTCCGGCCCGCGCCGCGTCCTTGATCAGGCGCGCGGCGGACTCGGCCTGCGCGCCCGACGCGGCCACGAACGCCTGGTGCGCGGCGATGGCGCCTTCGACCGCGCGCCCGAGCGTTGGGCCAAAGGCGCCGGCCACAATCAGTCTTCCCTCGTCCGCGCGGCCAGGTCCGACGCCGAGCGCGAGGCGCGCACGTTGGCGGCGAACTCCTCGGCCGTCAGTTCCAGCGGCGACCACGACGCGGCGTCCTTGCGCACCTGCACCGGGTAATCCTTGCGGAGCGGGTGCCCGACCCAGTCATCCGCCATCAGGATGCGGCGCAGATCCGGGTGGCCGCTGAACGCGATGCCGAACAGGTCGTACACCTCGCGCTCCAGCCAGTTGGCGCACTCCCACAGGGGCGTCAGGCTGTGCGCCCACGGCGACGCCTCGCCGGGCACGCGCACCTTCAGCCGCAGGCGCCGCGCGGGCGCGGCGCCACCCGGCTGCGCGAACGCCTCGCCGAGGCAGGCCAGGTGATAGACCACCTCGTACCGGGGTTCGGCCGGGTGATAGTCCGCGGCCGTGATTTCCACCAGAAAAGAAAACTGCAGACCGGGGTGATCGCGCAGCGTGCGGCAGACGTCGATCAGGTGCTCGCGGTCCACGTACGCGGTGGGCATGTCCACGGCGTCAACGGGCTCAATCGCACCGGCCGGCACCGACTGCCGGACCAGATCCAGAATTGTAGTGTCCATCTCAGGCGTTCATCCGCTGCTTGTCGATCTTGCGCTGCAACTGCACGATGCCGTAGATCAGCGCTTCGGGGCGCGGCGGGCATCCGGGCACATACACGTCCACCGGCACCACCTGGTCCACGCCCTGGACGATGGCATAGTTGTCGAAGACTCCGCCGCAACTGGCGCACGCGCCCATCGAGATCACCCACTTGGGCTCGGGCATCTGGTCGTAGATGCGGCGCAGCACGGGCGCCATCTTGCGCGAGAGGCGCCCGGCCACGATCATCAGGTCCGACTGGCGCGGCGACCCGCGAAACACCTCGGCGCCGAAGCGCGCGACGTCATAGCGGCCGGCCGCCATCGCCATCATTTCGATGGCGCAGCACGCCAGGCCGAAGGTCACGGGCCAGATCGCCGAGCGCCGCGCCCACTGCACCATCTTCTCGACGGTGGTCGTGAGGATCGATCCCGATTCGAGATTCCCAGTCACCGGTCCACCTCGCGGCTCCAGTCGAAGACGCCTTTGCGCCACACGTAGATGTAGCCGGTGACCAGCAGGGCGAAGAACGCCACGATTTGGAAATAGGCGACCGGCCCCAGCTCCCGGAACGCCATCGCCCAGGGGTACAGGAACGCCACTTCGATGTCGAAGAGCAGGAAGATCATCGCCACCAGGTAGAACTTCACCGACTGGCGTTCGCGCGCGTCGCCCACCGGGGGCATGCCGCACTCGTACGGGGCGCTTTTTTCCGGCGTGGGCTTACGCGGGCCGACAAATTGGGACAACAGCACGGAACCGCCGGCGAAGCCGGCGCCCAGGCCGATCATGATGAGGATGGGCAGAAAACCGTCCATCGGTCCGTGGTCTCCTTACAAGAACGGGATAAGGTCCACACGTGAGCTTGTACCTCACGTGATCAAAGTGAGATGCTAACCCGGATTATTGATGAAGGTCCAGACCCGGAGCGCTTGCCCATGTCCCGACTCGCCTTCTTTACCCCCTGGCCACCGCAACCAAGCGGCGTGGCGACCTGCTCGGCCGACGTGGTTCCGGCGCTCGCCGCGGCGGGACATGCCGTGGACGTCTTCGTCGACGAAGCCCTGCTGCCGATCGCCAGGCAGGGTGATGCCGGGCCGGAGCCCGGGCAGGTGCGCGTGCTCGGGGCGCACGACTTTGTGTGGCGTCAGGCGCGCGAGCAGTACGATCTGCCCATCTATCAGTTGGGCAACTCGTGGGCGCACGGGTATGTCTGGCCGTACCTGTTCCACTGGCCCGGACTGACGGTCCTGCACGACGCCCGCCTGCACCATGCCCGGGCCGCCACGTTGATGCGCCGCAGGCGGCACGCCGACTATCGCGCCGAGTTCGCCTACAACCACCCCGACGTCTCCCCCGACGCCGCGGAGCTGGCGATCGCCGGGTTTGACGGCGCCTATTACTACCACTGGCCGATGCGCCGCGCCGTGCTCGACGCCTCGCGGCTGGTCGCGTCCCATTCGCTGGGCGTCGTGAAGATCCTCCGGCGGCAGAATCCCCGCCGGGCGCTCGACTACATCCCGCTGGGCCATGGCGCCGGCCACGTGTCCCCCGCCGCGGTCCGCGCCTTCCGCGACCGGCTCGGCATTCCGCAGACCGCCCTGGTGTTCGGCGTCCTGGGGACGGCGGCGGCCGAAAAACGCGTCGCGCCGATCCTCCGCGCCTTCGCGGCCGCGCGGCAGTGGGCGCCCGACGCGCGGTTGCTCTTTGCCGGGCAGCTCGACGCCATGCTGCCCCTGGACGAACTGCTGAGTTCCTTCGGTGTGCGCGAGGTCACCCACCTGGCGGGCCGCCTGGACGATGCCGGGTTTGACGAGGCCGTGGCGGCCTGTGATGTCGGCCTGAACCTGCGGTGGCCGACCGCACGCGAGATGTCAGGCCCGTGGCTCCGGATGTTGTCCGCCGGGCTGCCCACCGTCATCGTGGACTCGGTGCACCACCTGGACGTGGTCACCCTGGACCCGCGGACCTGGCGCTGCCATGGTCCCACGCCCGACCTGGATCCGAACCCGGAAGCCCGGGCCGTCGCGGTGGGCATCGACATCCTCGATGAGGATCACTCCCTCCGACTGGCGATGCGCCGCCTTGGATCCGATATCGATCTTCGGGCCCGTCTGGGCGCGGCCGCCCGCGCCCATTGGGAGTCCAACCACTCAGTGGCGGCGATGGTGGCGGGCTACGAACTGGCGATTGGCCGCGCG
>JANLHE010000430.1 GCA_024653875.1 Acidobacteriota bacterium | reverse complement strand
GCCGTCTGCATGGCCGAGGCCAGGTTCGGCACGCTGGGCACCACCGGCTCGTACACGCCGCCCCGATCGCCCGCGAAGTTCAAGGGCGGCGGCGTCGGCCCCTCGCCGACGTATTCGTACACGGCTGCGGTGGTCGAAGTGGACGTGGACCCGGAGACCGGGTGGATCACCGTGCCGCGCGTGTGGATCGCGCACGACATCGGACGCGCCCTCAATCCGACGCTGGTGCGCGGACAGGTGGAAGGCGGCGTCTACATGGGCATCGGCGAGGCCTTGATGGAAGAGCAGGTGTTCCGCCGGCTGCCGGCGAAGCTCTCGCACGCGCTCGTGCACAAGTTCCCGTCGATCCTCGAGTACAAGAGTCCGACGAGCCTCGAGATGCCGGAGGTCTTCACGGACCTCATCGAACACCCCGATCCGGCCGGGCCGTTCGGCGCCAAGGAAGTGGGCCAGGGGCCGCTGTTGCCGATCATGCCGGCCGTGGCCAACGCGGTGTACGACGCGGTTGGCGTGCGCATCGATTCGATTCCGGTGACGCCCGAGAAGATCCTGCGCGCGCTTGAGGCCAAGGCCGCCGGCAAGGCGCCGCGGTCGGGGCCGTCCTCGTTCCCGGACATTCCGTGGCCCGAGACGTTGCACGTCACGCCGCCGTGGGCCGGCGGCACCGGCCGTGCCGACAACGATCCCAAACGACCGACGCATCGCACCGTGGACGCGGGCATCGAAGCGCGCGCCGCGGGCATGACGAACGAGAAGGCGGCGCGCTCATGATGCGCCTCCCCTCGTACCGGTATCGCGCGCCCAGGACGATTGATGACGCGGCGGCGTGGCTGGCCGAGTCGCCCGCCGACACGATGCTGCTCGCGGGCGGCACCGATCTGATTCCGAACATGAAGCGCCGGCAGCAGACGCCGGCGACCGTCGTGGGCCTTCGCGGGATCGCCGCGTTGTCGGAGGTGCAGGCGCGGGACGGCTTCGTGGTCGGCGCCGGCGTGACGTTGACGTCCCTCGTGCACGACGAGCGGATTCGCGACCAGTACGCCGGACTGTGGCAGGCCGTGGCGCAGATCGCCACGCCGCACCTGCGTAACATGGGCACCATCGGCGGCAACATCTGCCTCGATACGCGCTGCACGTATTACGACCAGAGCCACGAGTGGCGCCAGGCGATCAACTTCTGCATGAAGAAGGACGGCGATACCTGCTGGGTGGCCACGTCCAGCGAACGCTGCCTCGCCGTGTCGTCCACCGACAGCGCGCCGGCGCTGATCGCCCTGGGTGCCACCGTGCGTCTGGTCTCCGCGTCGGGCACCCGGGACGTGGCGCTGACCGATCTCTACGCCAACGACGGCATGCACTACCTGACGCGCCGCGCCGATGAAATCCTGACCTCCGTGCGCCTGCCGGCGATGGACGGGTGGCGCAGCACGTACTGGAAACTTCGGCGCCGCGGGTCGTTCGACTTCCCGGTGGCCTCGGTCGCGGCGGCCGCCCGATTCGACGGGGATCGGGTGGTCGAGGCGCGCCTTGTCCTGGGCGCCGTCGCCTCGCGCCCGCTTGAGGTGCCGGCCGCGTCCGCGCGCCTGGCCGGGCTGGCGCTCTCCGACGACCTCATCGCTTCGGCGGCGGACGACGCGTACGCGCTGGCGAAGCCGATGGACAACACGGATTTCGAACTGGTATGGCGCAAGAAGATCGTGCGGTCGCTTGTGACCTCCGCCTTGCGCGAGCTGCGCGGCGACGACATGCGCGAGGCGCGCACGAAACTCGCGCGGCATCCGCTCCTTGTCGTCAGCTAGACTGGGACAGGAGGTTCGTATGGCGAAAGGC
>JANLHE010000426.1 GCA_024653875.1 Acidobacteriota bacterium | reverse complement strand
GTGTGGCCCGAGGGCGCGCCGCGCAGCGCCGCATCCGTCGAGAACGAGTACTGCGTCTTGGCCACGCACACCGGGTAGTGCCCGTAGCCTTCCGCCTGGAGTTTCTTGATCTGGCTCCGGACCTTGGTGTCGCCGGTCACGTCCGACGCGCCGTAGATCTTCGTCGCGATGGCTTTCATCTTGTCCCACAGCGGAAGGCTGTCTTCGTACACGAACCTGGGTTTGGACGTTCCGCCATCCACCGCGGCCACCACGGCCTTCGCCAGGTCCTCGGCGCCGGCGCCGCCATGCGCCCAGTGGGTCGCGAGAATGACCGGCACGCCGCTTGGCGACATGATTTCCTGCAGTTTCGCGACCTCGGCGTCGGTGTCATCCGGGAAACGATTGATGGCCACCACACACGCCAATCCGTACTGGTCGCGGACGTTGTTCACATGCCGTTGGAGGTTCGCCAGGCCCTTCTCCAGGGCCTCAAGGTCCTCGGTGCCGAAGGCCGCCTTGTCGACGCCGCCGTGATACTTCAGCGCCCTGATAGTGGCGACGATCACGCACGCATCCGGACGCAGGCCCGACTTGCGGCACATGATGTCCACGAATTTCTCGGCGCCGAGGTCCGCGCCAAATCCGGCTTCGGTCACCACGTAGTCGGCCAGCTTCAAGGCTGTCCCCGTGGCCACAACCGAGTTGCAGCCGTGGGCGATGTTCGCAAAAGGGCCGCCGTGCACGAACGCCGGATTGTTCTCCAGGGTCTGCACCAGATTCGGCTTCAGCGCGTCCCTGAGCAGCACGGTCATGGCCCCGTGCGCCTTGAGGTCACGGGCGCGGACGGCCTTCTGTTCACGCGTGTACCCGACCACGATGTTGCCCAGCCGCTCCTTGAGATCGTGCAGCGACGTGGCCAGACAGAAGATCGCCATGACTTCGGAGGCCACGACGATGTCGAAGCCGTCTTCGCGGGGGTAGCCGTTGCCGGTGCCGCCCAGCGACGCGACGATCTGCCGCAGCGCGCGATCGTTCATGTCCACGACGCGCTTCCACTGGATCCGGCGGACGTCGATGCCCAGCGCGTTACCGTGGTGGATGTGGTTATCGAGCATCGCGGCCAGCAGGTTGTTGGCGAGCGCGATGGCCGAAAAGTCTCCGGTGAAGTGGAGGTTGATGTCTTCCATCGGCACGACCTGCGCGTAACCGCCGCCAGCGGCGCCGCCCTTCATGCCGAACACCGGGCCCAGGCTGGGTTCACGCAGGCAGATGATGGCCTTCTTGCCGAGACGATTCAGCGCGTCGCCCAGGCCCACGGTCGTGGTTGTCTTGCCTTCGCCGGCCGGCGTGGGGCTGATGGCCGTGACCAGAATCAGCTTGCCGTTGGGACGGTCCTTCAGACTGTCCACGTATTCCAGCGAGATCTTCGCCTTGTAGTGCCCGTAGGGCTCAAGGCTGTCTTCGGGGATTCCGAGGCTGGCGGCCACCTCGGTCACGCGCTTCATCGTCGCGTTCTGGGCGATCTCAATATCAGACTTCGGCACGAGGGAGCTCCTTCGACGACGAACCACAAACCAGCCACGATCCGTCTGAGTGTATAACCGGACCCTCGCCGAGGGCTAGGCTGGCACTGCCGTCCTTTTTCACCATGGAGGGTAGTCGTACGGAGGCCCCGGGCTTCAGCCCGGGGCGTGCGGCACGGGCTAAAGCCCGTGCCCTCCGTCTACAGAGATCTAGAACGCGCTTTAGTTAGCGGTTCTGCACGAACTGCCACCCGAACCGGCCCTTGATGCACAGGTGGCCGTCGGTGACATCGTGATCCTGCGGGGAGGTCACGCGGACGATCGCGTTGTCCTGCACATGCAACTGGAGCGTGCAGCCGACGCCGCAGTACGGGCAGATCGTGTCGGTGACCGTCTGCCGGGAGTCATCCCAGGTGCCCGCCGCGCGCATGTCGTGCTCGGCCTTGAACATCAGCGCGCCGGTCGGACACACGCCGATGCAGTTGCCGCAGTAGACGCACGCGGAGTCGGGCAACGGCGTCTCGAACTCGGTGGCGATCGTGGCGTGGAAGCCCCGGCCGGCGACGGCGATGGCAAACGTGTTCTGCGCGTCGGTGCCGCAGGCTTCGACGCACTTGTAGCACAGCACGCACTTGGAATAGTCGCGGACGTACAGATCGTTGTCGACCTTGACGGGCTGCGCGACGGTCGCCCTGGCGCCGTGGCCCTGGGCGTCTCCCGAGTCGAACCGCTCGGGAGCGGCGCCGTACCGCGCCATGTCCGCGCGGAACCTCGGTTCCGCTGTCGACAGATCGACCGACGACCCCAGCAGTTCAAAGACCAGCTTGCGGCTGTGGCGCACGCGCTCGGAGTCCGTGTGCACCACCATGCCGGGTTCGGCGGGACGGGAACACGCCGGCACCAGCACGCGGGAGCCCTCCACCTCCACCACGCACACGCGGCAGACGTTCACCGGCGTCAGGTTCTCGAGGTAACAGAGCGTGGGCGTGTCGATCCCCACCGACTTGCACGCCTGCAGCAGCGTGGTCCCCTCGGGCACGCGCACGGCCTTGCCGTCGATGGTCAGGTCAATCGCGCGCACGACGGTCACGGGAACAGCTTCCATCATTCAGCGTCCTTCGAGTCGAGCGGAAACTTCTGCAGGGCGCTCTGGATGGCGCTGGCCGCGGTCTGCCCCAGTCCGCAAATCGAGGCGTCGCGCATCACCATGGCCAGATCGTTGATGAGGTCGATTTCACGCGCCCGGCCACCCGCACCCCTCGCGTCCCGCAGGCGATGGAGCGCTTCCTCCTGCCGGATGGTGCCGATCCGGCACGGCACGCACTGGCCGCACGACTCGTCGCGGAAGAACGAGGCGATGCGAAGGAGGATGTCGCCCAGGTCCACACGGTCATCAAACAGCATGATGACGCCCGAGCCCAGCGTCGCGCCAGCCGCCCGCGTGCCTTCGAACGTCAGGGGCATGTCGAGCGCGTCCGGCGTCACGAACACACCGGCCGCGCCGCCGAGCAGCACGGCCTGCAGCGCGCGGTCATCGGCCACCCCGCCGGCGAGCGCGATCAGCTCGCCCAGCGTGATGCCGAACGGCGCCTCGTAAATGCCGGGCCTGGCCGCCGATCCCGACACGCAGAACAGCTTGGTGCCAGAGGATCCGGGCGTGCCCTCCGAGGCGAACGCCGGCCCGCCGTGCGCCAGGATGTCCAGCACGTTGGCGAGGGTCTCGACGTTGTTGACCACCGTGGGCTTGCCGAACAACCCCGCCTGCACGGGAAACGGCGGCTTGTTGCGCGGTTCCCCGCGCAGCCCTTCCAGCGAGTTGAACAGCGACGTTTCCTCGCCGCAGATATACGCGCCGGCGCCCCGGCGCAGCTCGATGTCGAACCGCAGGCCCTCGCCCATGATGTTGTCGCCCAGCCAGCCCCGCGTGCGCGCCTGGGCGATCGCGTGGCGCAGGCGCGCCGTCGCAAGCGGATACTCGCCGCGGATGTAGAGGTAGCCGCGTTCGCAGCCGGTGGCCATCCCCGCGATGGTCATGGCTTCCACCACCGCGTACGGATCCTCTTCCATGATCACGCGGTCCTTGAACGTGCCCGGCTCGGACTCGTCGGCGTTGCAGACCAGGAAATGCGGCCGCACCGGATTGCGCGCCACCGCTTCCCACTTTCGTCCTGTCGGAAACGCCGCGCCGCCCCGGCCCACCAGCTTCGAGTCCGTGATCTCGCGCAGGACGCGTTCGGGCCCCATCGCCAGGGCCTTGCGCAAGGCGACATACCCGCCGTGCGCGCGGTAGTCGTCCAGGCTCGACGAATCCACCACACCCACGCGCCGCAGCAGGCGCAGCGCGGGATCGCGAGGCGACGCGGTCTGCGGCGCCAGTGTCCGCTGGGGCGCCAGGGACTTGCCCGTGAGGACCGCCGTGG
The DNA here is from genome assembly GCA_024653875.1 of Acidobacteriota bacterium. Lineage (GTDB taxonomy): Bacteria > Acidobacteriota > Vicinamibacteria > Vicinamibacterales > SCN-69-37 > SYFT01. The sequence continues at coordinate 543 of JANLHE010000426.1, read as the reverse complement.
CCAGGGCGTCCAGGGACACCTGCGCCATCGCCTCGTCACCGCGCCCGTCACCGGCCCGCTGCACCAGCGCGGCCGGCGCCTGCTCGCACAGGCCCAGGCACGGACTGCGCACCCACGTGGCCTCGCCGCTCGTGCCCGCGGCGTCCTGTCCAGCCGGGCCAAACCGCGCCTCCAGCGAACGGCACACGGCTTCGGCGCCCTTCACACGGCACGCGATGTCATCGCAGACATGCACCGTGCGCCGCGCGCGCGGCGTCGTGGCAAACATCGCGTAGAACGACGCGACGCCATACGCCTCGGCCGGCGGCACCGACAAGCGCGCGCAGATGTGATTGAGCGCGCCGGGCGAGATCCAGCCGCGGCACGCCTGCGCCGCGTGCAGCACGGGCAGCAGCAGGTGCCGCGCGGGCGCCTGCGTGCCGATGGCGGCGTCGATGGCCTGTCGTTCGTCGGCGGAGGCGGCCACCCCCGGGATTAAATGGAGGTCCACATCTTCTCCACCCGCACCGCGGCGGCCTTGAACTCCGCGGTCCCCGACTTCGG
>JANLHE010000425.1 GCA_024653875.1 Acidobacteriota bacterium | reverse complement strand
TTCTCGAACGTGAAGGACTTCTTCGTCGCTCCGTTCTCGAGGACGTTCGACGCCCACGTGTCGGCCATGACGCCCTGGAGCAGCGTGTCGAGCGTGGCCGCCGAAAGCTCGAAGCTGGCGTCGCCCTGGCTGAACCGCCCGGTGCGGATCACGTCCCGGAGCTGGCGGTCGCTCAGGATCTCCGCCGACTCGGTGGACTCCTCCTGGTCCGCCAGGCTCTCGCCCGTGATGCGGAGCGTCTGGAGCGCGCTGGCCGGGGTGGTGCCCCACGTGCTCTCCTCGATGAACGCGAAGTCCGCGAGGTTGCTGTCTGCCATGATGATTCCCTCCTGCTAGGTGAAAACGGTGTCGCGGACGAACGGGATCAGGACGTTCTTTTTGTACCACGCGCCGGTCTGCCCAACGGTGACGGTGTAGGGCGAACGGAGCCGAAGGCCTTGCTGCGCGCTGTGGTCGCGGAAGATGTCCGCCACGTCGTCGCACAGGTCGTCGATGTCGCCCTCTCCCGCATCCAGCGGCACGAATACCTCGACGATCACCATGCCGTCGTGACGGTGCATCGCCGCCGACGCATCGCCCACGCTGGCCGGGTCCGCCCCGGAGTGCTGGATGCCGACGCGCACCCACGGCACGTTGTCCGGCGGCGTGAAGTTCTTGTTGCCCCACGCGACCCGAACGTCCGTCTTGTCCGTGGTGGTACCCATCTGCGCGTCGGTGTAGGACCGGGCCGTCTTCCACTGCGTGCTGAAGCGGCTGCGCAGGTAGTCGCCCTCGGGTCCGAAGCCCTGGAGGTAGGCCATGGCTACTTGGCCCCCTTCCACCGCTTGAACGTGCGGACCAACCGCTCGACGGTCTGTTCCAGCATATGCACGGCGGGGATCTTGTCGGTGCCGTCGTTGAGGTAGCCGATGTAGCTCAGCCCGTTGTGGAGCCAGATCGATCCGAACGGGTCCGCAGCGCCCGCCACGGTAGACGCCCCGTCTCCGAACGTGTTGACGACCGGCACCCCGTCCTCGCCTCGCCCGCTCATGTCGGTCGCCGCGATCTCGCCTTCGGCGGGAGCTCCGATGCTCGTCTGCCAGTTGCCGCGCGCCCGTCCGGTGTCCACGGGGGTGAGCAGCACGACGCCCTTGAGTCCTTCAAGCGCGATGGCGTCCCGGAAGTCGCGCACGGCCTCCGGTACGTTTTTCGTGAACGTCTTCACCCCCAGGTCGAACTCGCGGAAGTTGTCGCTCATCGCCGCACCTGAAGGACCCAGAGGGCGCCAGCGGGGTCGGTCTTCGCGTTCACGATGGCATGCGCCACGTTGTCGATGATGAGCTTGTCCGTTTCGGGCGTGGGGTCCACGGGCACGTCAGCAGCGGCGCCGGTGAACTTCTGGTCCGATCCGACCACGCCGCCCGCCAGCGCGTTGCCGCCGCGCGTCGTGAGGTCCACGTAGGATTCCAGCACCCCCGTCCACGCATAGTCCGTCGTCACCGTCTCGTTCGTCCCCGTCGCGGGGGCGTAGACGGATGTGACGCGCCGGAGCGTCGCCGCCTTGGTCGCGCCCAATGCGGTTGCGGCCTTGATGGCGCTCTGTGCGGCACGCAGGAACGGTGAAGCCATCGTCTCAGCCCACCGCCGCCACAGGCTCGTCGGGGACCACCTTCGGCCCAGGCGCCTCGGTGGCCGCCGGGTCCACCACGATGCCCAGCACGATCAGATGCCCGATGCTGGCCGGTGCGATGTCGAGCGGCCCCTTCTTGCCGTCCTCCTTGCTCCAACCCGCTTCAATGTCGGCCAGGGTCAGCGTCTCGACGTTCACTTCGCTTTCGGCCATGAACGCATCGGCCCGAGCGGCGACGTACTCGGCCCACCCTGCCATGCTGGGGTTGATGCTCACCTGTCCCGTGTCGGCGCCCTTCTCGTCCTTCTGCGGCTCGCCGTGGTCGAGGATGAGCTGATTCAGCTTCTCGGCCACAGGTGCCCATGCTTCCCTCAGGCGGCGGTACGTGCGGTCGGCACGCAGCGCGGCCAGGATGGGCAGGCGATTGGCTCCCGTGCAGAGCGCTTCCATCGCGTCGAGTCCAGCCTTGAGATCGCCGTTCTTGAGCTTCATCCGATGGCTCCCTGTGCCTTGGTCAGCATGGCGTCCATGAACGCCTTGGTCTGCGTGATCTGCGCTCCGGTCAGGTGCGGCACGAGGTTGCCCGACCGCACGTCGAGGATCGCGCCGCCACCGTTCAGCACGTCGAACGAGTAGCGCGCCTCGTACACGTTGGGCGTACCAGCCACGACGCGAAGGATGATCTCCACGGAGCCGACCGAGGTCGGGACGCGGGCGTCGGGTACGAACGAGTCTTGGGCCATGTCCCGCTCCTATGCGTTGGGTACCACGACGTAACGGAAGCCTGCACCTGCGCTGTCGTTG
>JANLHE010000424.1 GCA_024653875.1 Acidobacteriota bacterium | reverse complement strand
CCAGTTGGCCGACGCGCGCGAGCTGTATGCGCTCCTGACGGGGCGCGTCAGCGCCGTGACCGGTCAGGCAGCCCTCGATCCGGCCACCAACAAATACGTGGCGTTCGGACCGCGGACCCGCGCGGGCTCGATCGACGTGTATTCGGGCTTCGTCCAAGACTCGTGGCGTGTCACGCCGACCCTGACGGTGAACGCGGGCCTGCGCTATGACCTGCAGACGCCGTTTGTGGCCTCCAACGACATCATGACGTCGGTGACGATGGCGGATGTGTGCGGCCTGGCCGGGATCGGCTCGGGTGGCACTTACAGCAAGTGCAACTTCAGCCAGCCGAACGCGACAAGCGGCAAGGCGATTCCCGAGTTCGTGCAACTCACGAAGGGCACGCAGGGCTACGAGACCGACAAGAACAACTTCTCGCCGTCGGTCAGCTTCGCGTGGCGCCCGAACGTGCAGAGCGGCGTGCTGCGTACGATCCTCGGCAACCCCGACCAGGCGACCCTTCGCGCCGGCTGGTCCGTGGCCTACGAGCGCCAGGGGATGAATCAGTTCACCGGTGTCTTTGGAGCCAACCCCGGAAGCACACTGGACCTGAGGCGCGATGCCAACATCGGCCTGGTGCCCGCGGGGGAATCCTGGCCGGTCCTGCTGAGCCAGACGAACCGCCTCAATCAGGCGTCGTTCAACGAGACGCCCGCGTTCCCGATCCTCACGCGCGAGAATCGGGCGGACAGCATCAGCGCCTTCGCGCCGGATATCAAGATCGGGCGCGCGCAGACGTGGACCGTGGGATTCCAGCGGGCGCTGGGCGACGACATGGCGATGGAAGTGCGCTACGTCGGCACGCGCGGCGACCAGCAGTGGTCCACGCTCAACTACAACCGAATCGACGGCAACAACCTGCGCGTCGACGTGTTACGGGACAACGGATTCCTCGGCGAGTTCCAGTCCGCGATGGCCAACCTGCGCGCCAACAACGCCGCCGGCGGCAGCCGCGCCGGGTCGTTTGCCTACTACGGCGCGGGCACGGGCACGGCACCGCTGCCGATTTACCTGGCCTACCTCAACGGCCGGACGGACGCGACCAACGCGGCGGCGTACACGGGCGGTTCATCCACGTGGGCCAGCACGACGTTCGCCTCGCGTCTGGCGGCGGTACCGAACCCGGGGGCGGCGGCCTCTGAACTCGACACGAACTTGACTCGCCGCACGAACGCGCTCAAGGCGGGCCTGCCGGCGACGTTCTTCGTGCCGAATCCGCGCGTCAATAACGTCAACGTCAGAGACAGCGGCGCGTTCAGCGACTACCACGCGCTGCAGCTGGAACTCCGCCGCCGGCTGTCAAAGGGCTTGTCGGCGTCGGTGAACTACCAGTACGCCCTCGAGAACGGCTCGGCGTTCGACGGGTTCAGCTTCGGGCGCGTGATGGAGGGCAGCGGCAACGTCCGGCATGCCATCAAGGGCCAGTGGGACTGGACGATCCCGGTGGGCCGCGGCCAGCGCTTCGGCGCCAACATGCATCCGCTGCTCGACGCCATCTTCGGCGGGTGGAGCATGAACGGCGTCGGACGCATCCAGGCCCGCACGCTGGACTTCGGCAACGTCCGTCTGGTCGGCATGACGACGGATGAGCTGACGAAGATGTACAAGTTCTACCGGCGCACCAACGCCTCCACGGGCCGCGTGGAAATCTGGATGCTGCCCGAGGACATCATCCTGAACACGCGCCGTGCGTACAGCGTCAGCAACACGACGGCGGACGGCTACTCGGCCAGCCTGGGTGCGCCGACCGGCCGCTACATCGCCCCGGCGAACTCGGCGACGTGCATCCAGGCCCGGGCGGGCGACTGCGCACCGCGCACGACCATCATCCG
>JANLHE010000423.1 GCA_024653875.1 Acidobacteriota bacterium | reverse complement strand
GACCGAGTGGCTCGCCCCAGGCATCCTCTCGGTGCCCTGGTGGCGGGTCCTGTAACGAGCGCTGCTGGGAGGATAACCATGTTCGCTGTGATTGCACTGACTCTCTGGCTTGGTACCGTGCAGCCGCCCGCCCAGAGCGGAACCGGATGCACCACGCCACGTGACGCGTGCGAGTTTTTTGATGCGTATCTTGGAGCCTTCAATCGGCGCGATTGGGAGGCCTTCCGCGCAACCTTTGCCGACGATATCACCGTGATGTTCGATGGTTCGGCAGTGGCGGAACGGCGGGACGGGAGGGCCGCGGTCGAGGAGGCCTTTCGTCGCGTCTTTCCAGGACCTGGTGCAGAGCCACCAGCGCCGCCCTCACCACTTCAGCCAGCCAACCTGCGTGTGCAGGATTTGGGTGAGGTCGTCATTATTTCATTTCACCTTCGCGCTCCCGCCGGCGTCTCTCGTCGAACCGTGGTGCTTCAGCGGAGAGCGGGCGCCTGGCGAGTCGTCCATATTCACGCGTCGTCATTGGATTACGGCGTGCAGGTTGTGGGGCAAGCGGTAGCGGGTCTTTCCCATTGCCGAAATGAATGAGATGGCTCATTCTTGTACCGTGCCTCTTGCCGATAACGTGCGGCCGGCGCTGATGCATCTCGGCGCGGCTGTTCCTGGCCTCCGATTGCTCGTGCTGCATGGATCGCGGGCCCGCGGCACTGCCCATGCGCGATCCGACTGGGACTTCGCCTATGAGGCGGAAAGGACTTTCGACGCCGATCAACTGCTGGCCGGCCTGGCGGACCTGTTGAAGGTCGACCGGATCGACATGGTCGACCTCGATCGCGCAGGCGCGCTGCTGCGTCACCGCGTCGCTGCCGACGGCGTCGTCCTGTTTGAACGAGAGCCGGGCGCCTTCCAGCGATTCTGGCTCGACGCCGTGCACACCTGGTGCGACCTCGCGCCCGTGCTCGAACCCCTGTACAAACGAACGCTCGAGTCGCTGCCGTCGTCATGAACCCCAAGCAACTGGACATGGCACGTGTGTTCCGGGCCGCGAGCGAAGGACCAGACGACCTGCGCGCGCTTGTCTCCGCGATCGCACGACGACCCGCACCGCCGGAATGACGTCGCGGGCGGCGTTCGCGTTCGCCTCGGCCGACAGGATCAGTGCGCCGGCGCGGTGTCGCGCAGGCGCTTGACGACCGCGGCGAATTTCCCGATGGCGTAGTCGATGTCGGCCTCGGTGGTCCGCCGGCCCAGCCCGAACCTGATGGTCGCCGATGGCACCTGGTCGGGCCCGAACAACGCCAGCAGCACGTGGGACGGCGTGGCCGACGCCGAGCTGCACGCGGACCCCGACGAGACCGCGATATCGGAAATGCCGATGAGCAACGACGACCCGTCGACCCCCTCGAAGCCGACGTGCAGGTTGTGCGGCAGGCGGTGCTCCATGGAACCGCTGACCGACACGCCACCGACGCGCTCGCGCAATCCCTGCAGCAGCCGATCGCGCAGCGCGGCCAGCCGCGCGGACTCGTCCGTCATCTCGCGCTTGTCGATCAGGCACGCGTGGCCGAGGCCGACGATGCCGGGCACGTTGAGGGTGCCCGAGCGCCTGCCGCGCTCCTGGCCGCCGCCGGTGATGAGCGGCGCCAGCTCGGTGCGGCGGCGGATGTACAGGGCGCCGCAGCCTTTGGGGCCGTACATCTTGTGACCGGTCAGCGAGAGCAAGTCCACCTGCGCGGCCTGCACGTCGAGCGGCACCTTGCCCACGCCCTGCGCGGCATCGGTGTGAAACAGCGCGCCCCTGGCGTGCGCAATCGCTGCAATTTCTGGAATCGGTTGCAGCACGCCCACCTCGTTGTTGGCGGACATGACGCTCACGAGCGCGGTCCGCTCCGTCACGACCCCGGCCAGCGCGTCGAGGTCGAGCCGGCCATCGCGCTGGACCGGCACCACGGTGCAGGTCCAGCCGGACTGCTCCAGGCCCTTGCAGCCTTCAAGCACCGACTTGTGTTCGATCGCCGAACAGACCACGTGCCGGCGCTCGGGCGGCGCTGTTGCCGCCACGCCCTTGATGGCCCAGTTGTTCGATTCGGTCGCACCGCTCGTGAACACGACCTCGCGGGCGGTGCCGCCAATGAGCGCCGCCACGCGCCGCCGGGCCTCCTCCACCGCCTCCTGGGCTTTCCAGCCCCACTGATGGCTCGCCGATGCCGGATTGCCGAAGACCTCGGTGAAATACGGCAGCATGGCCTCGAGCACACGGGGGTCGACGGGAGTGGTGGCGTGGTAGTCGAGATAAACCGGCGGA
>JANLHE010000422.1 GCA_024653875.1 Acidobacteriota bacterium | reverse complement strand
AGAATCACGGTGATGTTGTCCGGGCCGCCGGCGTCGTTCGCCGCATCGACTAGTGCCTGCGCGGCTCGCTGAAGGTCCTGGGGTCCTGAGGTCCTGGGGTCCTGGGGCTTGACGATGGAGTCAATCGTCTCTCGACCCACAACAGACGACAGGCCGTCCGAACAGATAAGCAACCGGTCGCCGGGCAGCACCGCGACCTCATGGACATCCACCTCGGGATCGTCGGCGCCCGAGATCGCGCGCGTGACCACGTTGCGCCACGGATGGCGCTGGGCGTCGTCCGTGGTCAGGGTACCGGCGCGCACCTGCTCACTCACCCACGAGTGATCGTCGGTCAACTGGCGCAGGACACCGTCGCGCCACTGGTAGACGCGGCTGTCGCCCACGTGCGCGATGTGCGCATGGCTTTTCCCGTCAAGCAGCACTGCCGCGACGGTGGTGGCCATGCTCTTGAGCGCGGGATCAGTGGAAATGGCGGCCGCCACGCGGCGGTTCGCCAGGCGGACCGCCGCGATCAGGCGGTTCGCATGCAGGCCTTTGGTGGTGTCGTACGGGAACGGCCAGGTCTGGTTGAGATCGGCGTCGCGCGTGTCCGCGATGAAGGCTTCGATGGCCTCGACCGCAAGGCCCGATGCCACCTCGCCGGCTTCGTGGCCGCCCATGCCGTCGGCCACCACGTACAGGCCAAGGTCGGGGCGTTCGCGGAAGGCGTCTTCGTTGCCCTCCCGTCGCAGGCCCGTGTTGGTGACGGCAGCCGAAGACACGTGTGGCATCCGTTACCGGGTGCGGGTGTGCCTCGACACCTGGAGGCGGGTGATAGCGCGCAGGAGGGCCAGGCGCGCGCGTTCGTAATCCATGTCTGTCACGGGGCTCCGTGAAACAGCGGCCAGGTGTTCCTCGGCCCGGCGCTTGGCGGCCTCCGCACGTTCCAAGTCAATGTCATCCGCCTTCTCGGCGATACGCGCCAGAATGGTGACACGATCCGGCAGGATTTCAGCGAAGCCGAAGCCGACGAAACCATAGAACATCTCGCTGCCCTTCCGGTACCACATCTCGCCAACCTTCAGGCCGACAAGCATCGGCGTGTGGCCTGGAAGGACCCCGAGAAAACCCTCCTCGCCAGGCAACTGCAGCTCGTCCACTTCGTCGTGAACGATCGCACGCTCCGGCGTGACGAATTCGAGGCGGATCTTCGTGGGAATGGCCATGGTCGTCTCTTACTGCTTCTTCGACCGCTCGATGACGTCGTCGATCGTGCCGGCCAGATAAAACGCCTGCTCCGGAATCTCGTCGTGCTTGCCCTCGACAATTTCCTTGAAGCCGCGCACCGTCTCCGCCACCGTGACATAGGTGCCCTTGAGACCGGTAAACTGCTCGGCCACGAAGAACGGCTGCGACAGGAACTTCTGGATCTTTCGCGCGCGCGACACCGTGAGTTTGTCGTCTTCCGACAGTTCGTCGATGCCCAGAATCGCGATGATGTCCTGCAGGTCCTTGTAGCGCTGCAGGATCTGCTTCACCGAGCGGGCCACGTTGTAGTGTTCCTCGCCGATGACGAGCGGGTCCAGGATACGCGACGTCGAGGCGAGCGGGTCGACGGCCGGGTAGATACCGAGTTCGGCAATGGCGCGCGACAGGTTCGTCGTCGCGTCAAGGTGCGCAAACGTCGTGGCCGGGGCCGGGTCCGTGTAGTCGTCGGCGGGCACGTAGATGGCCTGCACGGACGTGATGGACCCCTTCCGCGTGGACGTGATGCGCTCCTGCAACTCGCCCATTTCCGTGAGCAGCGTCGGCTGGTACCCGACGGCCGACGGCATGCGGCCGAGGAGCGCCGAGACTTCCGAACCGGCCTGCGTGAAGCGGAAGATGTTGTCGATGAACAGGAGCACATCCTTGTTCTCGGCGTCGCGGAAGTACTCGGCCACCGTCAGACCGGACAGCGCCACGCGCAGACGCGCACCCGGCGGCTCGGTCATCTGTCCGTAGACGAGCGCGGCGCGTGACTTCGCCGGATCGTTCGGGTCGATGACGCCGCTCTCCTGGAACTCCAGCCAGAGGTCGTTGCCTTCACGCGTGCGCTCGCCGACGCCGGCAAACACCGACACGCCGCCGTGCTTCACGGCGATGTTGTGAATGAGTTCCTGGATGATGACGGTCTTGCCGACGCCGGCGCCCCCGAAGAGTCCGATCTTGCCGCCCGTGAGGTACGGCTCCAGCAGGTCGATGACCTTGATGCCCGTCTCGAACATCTTCAGTTCTGTGGACTGCTCTTCAAGCGTCGGCGCCTCGCGGTGAATCGGCCACCGCTCCTTGGATTCCACGGGACGATCCGGGAAGTCCACCGGCTCGCCGAGCACGTTCAGCACGCGCCCCAGCGTCTGCGGACCGACGGGCATTGAAATCGGGCCGCCCTGGTCCGTGGCGGTCATGCCGCGCTGCAGGCCGTCGGTCGGCTTCATCGCGACGGTGCGCACGCGGTTCTCTCCGAGGTGCTGCTCCACTTCAACGATGACATCGACCACGACATCGCCGGCGGTGCCGGTGATGCGCACGGCGTTGTAAATCGCCGGCAGGTAGCCCCCGGCAAATTCGATGTCGACCACTGGTCCGATGATCTGGACGACCTTGCCGACCCTGACTGCTTCTGCGACTGCGCCTGCCATGTAAGCCTCTTCATCCCCGGGGCTGAAGCCCCGGGGCTCCATTAGTGCTGTGCCTGTGATCCAGACACCACTTCGATAATTTCGCGAGTAATTGCGGCCTGACGCACCTTGTTCATGGTGAGCGTGAGGCCGTCGATCATGTCCGACGAGTTCCGCGTGGCCGCGTCCATGGCGGTCATCCGGGCCGCGTGCTCCGCGGCCGCCGACTCCAGCAACGCGCGCAGCACCTGCGCCTCCACCAGCCGCGGCAGCAACTCGTCGAAAATCCGCTGCGGCGACGGCTCGTAGAGATAGTCCACGGCGCCGGCCTCCGCCGTGCCCACTTCAATCTGCGCCATCGGCAGCAACTGTTCGATGACCAGGTTCTGTTGCATCACCGACTTGAACTCGTTGTAGACGATATGGACGCTGTCCACCGTGCCGGCCGTGAAGTCTTCCATCGCCGGTTGCGCCACCGCTTCCGCTTCCGCGAACCCGATCACTTTCGGCAGGCCGGTGTACTCGAAGCGAATCGGAAAGCCCCGGCGCCCCAGGGCTTCGCGGCCCTTCTTGCCCACCAGCGCCAGCGCGATTTCGCGTCCGGCGTTCGCACGCAGGAAGTTGCCCACGGCCTTGACGATGTTGGTATTGAAGCTGCCGCAGAGTCCCTTGTCGCTGGTCATCACGATCAGCATGGTCTTGCCGGTCTTCACGCCGGGACGCTGCGCCAGCAAGGGATGCTGCGACTGATCCACGCGCGCCGCGATGCTGGCCAGCACGTGCCGCGCCTGCTTCGCAAACGGCCGGGTGCCCAGCACCCGTTCCTGCGCGCGGCGCAGCTTCGACGCGGCGACCATCTTCATCGCCTTCGTAATCTGCTGCGTGTTCTTCACGGCGCGGATGCGCCGCCGCATGTCAATAAGTGAAGGCATCCCTTACACCATCGTCGCGAACTGCTTGCCGAACTCTTCAAGCGCCGCCTTCAGCGCGCCCTTCACCTCGTCGTCGAGCACCTTCTTCTCGGAGATGGCGCTGAGCACCGCGGGGCGCTGCGTCTCGAGGAAGCGGTACAGTTCGGTCTCGTACTGGCGGAGGCGTTCCACGGCCACCGGGTCGAGATAGCCGTTCGTGGCGGCGAACACGATGGCCACCTGCTTCTCGACCGAGAGCGGACGATACTGCGGCTGCTTCAGGATTTCCGTGAGGCGGCGGCCGCGATTGAGCTGCTTCTGCGTCGCGGGGTCAAGATCCGACCCGAACTGCGCGAAGGCGGCCAGTTCGCGGTACTGCGCGAGGTCGAGGCGGAGCGTGCCGGCGACGGACCGCATCGCCTTGATCTGCGCCGAACCGCCGACGCGCGACACGGAGTTGCCGACGTTGATGGCCGGGCGGAACCCCTGGTTGAACAGGTCGGCTTCCAGGAAGATCTGGCCGTCGGTGATCGAGATGACGTTGGTCGGAATGTACGCCGAGAGGTCGCCGGCCTGCGTTTCGATGATCGGCAGCGCCGTCAGGGATCCACCGCCCATGGCGTTGTTCAGCTTGGCCGCGCGCTCCAGCAGGCGCGAGTGCAGGTAGAAGACGTCGCCGGGGTACGCCTCGCGGCCCGGCGGGCGGCGGAGCAGCAGCGAGATTTCGCGGTACGCCTGCGCGTGCTTCGAGAGGTCGTCATACACGACCAGCGCGTGGCGGCCGGTGTCACGGAAGTACTCGCCGATGGTGCAGGCCGAGTAGGGGCTGATGTAGAGCATCGGCGCCGGGTCCGAGGCGCCCGCGGCGACCACGATGGTGTATTCCATCGCGCCGGCTTCTTCGAGGATGCGAACGACCTGCGCAATCGTGGACTGCTTCTGGCCGATGGCGTTGTAGATGCAGGTGACGCCCAGGCCCTTCTGGTTGATGATCGCGTCAATCGCCACGGCCGTCTTGCCGGTCTGGCGGTCACCGATGATCAGCTCGCGCTGGCCGCGACCGATGGGCACCATGCCGTCGATGGCCTTGAGGCCCGTCTGCAGCGGCTCCTTGACCGGCTGGCGGTCAACGACGCCTGGCGCGAGGCGCTCAATCGGCATCGACTTCGTGGTGCCAACCGGGCCCTTGCCGTCGATGGGCTGGCCGAGCGAGTTCACCACGCGGCCCAGCAGCTCGTCGCCGACCGGGACGGAAATGATCCGCCCCGTGCGCTTGACGATGTCGCCTTCCTTGATGAGCGTCGACCGGCCCAGGAGCACCGCGCCCACGCTCTCCTCTTCCAGGTTCAGCGCGATCCCGAACACACCGTTCGGAAACTCGAGCATCTCGCCGGCCATCGCACCTTCAACGCCATGGATGCGCGCGATGCCGTCGCCCACCGACACCACCGTGCCGACTTCCGCGACGTCGACGTTGACCGCGTAGTTGCCAATCTGGTCGCGGATGATTTTGGAGATTTCTTCGGCCTTGATCTGCATCGTGTCCT